>CATYHY010000115.1 GCA_958407085.1 uncultured Collinsella sp.
AGCTCGCCGCCCGTGAGCACGTAGTCGCCGATCGACAGACGCTCATCGGCATACGCATACGCGCGCTCGTCGACGCCCTCGTAGCGACTGCACACAAACAGCAGGCGCTCACTTTTGAGCAGGCGCTCGGCCACACGCTGCGTAAAAGGCTCGCCACAGGGGGTAAAGAACACCACAGTGGGCTTGGGACCCTCTGCGCTAATGGCCTCGATGGCCTCTGCGATAGGCTCGACCTTCATGAGCATGCCCTGCCCGCCGCCGTACGGCTCGTCATCGACAGTACGATGGCGGTCGTGCGTCCAGTCGCGCAGGTTATACGCCTTAAAATCAAAAAGGCCGGCCTTGCGGGCGCGGCCCAAGATCGATGTGGACATGACGGGCTCAAACATCTCGGGAAAGACCGAAAGGGTCTCGATCAGCATGTTGTCCTCCCTACTTGTCCATATCGATCAGGCCGTCCATAACGTGGACGGAAATTGTTCCTGTGTCGGGAAGATCGAGCACGACCTGCTCGATCACGGGAATCAGTACCTCGCCGTACCGATCACCTTCGACAACCCAAACATCGTTGGCGGGCGTCGACATGATCTCGACGATCGTACCGAGCGAACCGAAGCGCTCGTCGACCACCTCGCGACCCATCAGGTCGGTATAGGCAGTGTCGAGCGAATCGAGCTCAAAATCGTCACGATTTGCCAGCACGTAGCATCCCGTGATGCCCTCGGCGGCCGTCAAGTCGTCAATGCCCTCAAACGAGACCAGATCGCCATCGCCCGTATCGGTGACGGACACGACCGTGCAAAAGCGGTCGCGCTTGAGCGCCGGCGGCGTCAGGGCGACGCGCATACCAGGCTCTAATACAGAAGGAAGCCCCCGCAGCGGCTGCGCGAGGACCTCCCCCTTCCTTCCGTGCGGCTTGACAACACGGGCGATGTTTTTGTACTGGGACCTCAAGGTCCTAGCCCAGAACCTCTACCTCGACAGCAGTGTCGAGGCGAGCGGCCAGTGCACGGGCGAGCGTGCGAATGGCCTTGATGGTACGGCCACGACGGCCGATGACCTTAGCGACGTCATCCTCGGCGACCGAAACCTCAATCGTAGAGGCGTCGTCACCATCGATGACCTCAAGGCTCACGGAATCCGGGTCGTCGACGATCTGAACAACGAGATATTCGACGAGATCGGCGATGCGATCTGAGAGCATTGCCTCACCCTCGAGCTGTGCAGCGTCAACCTCAGGCACGATTTACTCCTCGGCGCCCTCAGCGGCCTCAGCGGCAGCCTTAGCGGCCTCGGCCTCTTTGGCGAGCTGCTTCTTGGACTTCTTGACGACGGTCTCGGTCTTCTCGCCCTCGTTGGCGGCCTTGACCAGAGCGGCGACGGCGTCGGTGAGCTGAGCGCCCTTGGACTGCCAGTCGGCGATCTTCTCGAGGTCGAGGTTGATGGTCTTGGGGGCGGTCATCGGGTTGTAGCGGCCAACCTCCTCGATGATACGACCGTCACGCGGGGCGCGGGAATCGGCGACGACGACACGGTAGTACGGACGCTTCTTAGCGCCGTGACGAGCAAGGCGAATCTTGACTGCCAAAGGAAACTCCTCCAACCAAGCAGCTTTAGGCTGCAACTACAAACAAACAGCTGAACATAATACGCCATCGACGCGGGCAGGTGAAGTCCGTGAGACCAACTTCTTCGGTGTAGTCGAGGGCAAATCCATATCTTAGACAAGAATTCAGGATTTGCAAGCACATACACGCACCCCACATGAGCTGCGCGGTATACTCATGACATGGAAAGACGCGAACATACATACGGTTATGAGGATGCCATGGGCGTCACGCCGCCGCCCTGGACGGGTCCGGCGGTGGGCCTGATGGACCTTGATGCGTTTTTTGCGAGCGTGGAGATGCTCGATCATCCCGAATGGCGCGGAAAGCCGCTCATCGTGGGCGGAGACGCCGATTCGCGTGGCGTCGTGTCCACGTGTTCGTATGAGGCACGTCGCTTTGGCGTGCACTCTGCCATGGCCTCGGCCGAGGCGCGGCGCTTGTGCCCGCAAGCCATTTGGACGCACGGGCATTTTGATCGCTACCGCGAGGTGAGCGCGCAGGTCATGGCGATTCTCGCCGACGAGACCCCGCGCGTCGAGCGCGTATCCATCGACGAAGCCTTTATCGATATCACACCGGGTCGCTTTGCGCCCGAAGACCCGCTGCTGGTTGCGCGGCGTATAAGCGACCGCGTGGCAGGGCTGGGAGTGACCTGCTCCATTGGCGTGGGCTGCAACAAGACGGTCGCAAAAATCGCAAGCGAGCGGGATAAGCCGTTTGGGCTGACCATCGTGCGCCCCGGAACCGAGCAGCGCTTTTTGGCCGCGCTGCCGGTATCTGCCATGAGTGGCATCGGGCGCTCGGCCGAGGAGCGACTGCGCCGCATGCGCATCTACACCCTCGGCGAGCTATCACGTGCACCGGAATCCACCTTAGCCTCTATTTTTGGCGTCAACGGCGAACGCATGCGCCAGCGTGCGCTGGGACTCGAAATCTCCGAAGTCACGAGCCTCGATGAAGAGCGAGAGGTCAAGTCGGTCAGCAATGAACGCACCTTTGCTAAAGATCTGACTGAGCGTGGGGATATTGAGGCGGCAATTGCGCTGTTGGGAGAGTCAGTGGGACGCCGCCTGCGCCGTCAGGGGCTGACGGGCGCCACGGTAACGCTCAAGCTTAAGTATTCGTATGGCAGCGGGCGTACGGCACAGCGCCGGCTGCCTCATCCGACCGACGATGAGAACATCTTCGTGGCGGTTGCACTCGAACTGCTCGACAACATCTGGCAGGAAGGCATGCATGTTCGCTTGGCGGGCATCGGCATGAGCGACTTCAACCACCAAGGCGGTATCCAAACTGACCTGTTCTGCGAGATCGATGACCGCGGAGCCCAATCCAGCGACCGCCGCGACCTCTCCGTCGCCATCGACGCCGTCCGAGACAAATTCGGCGACACCGCCCTATCCTTCGGCCGCCAATCCCGCTTCAACGATTAACCGCCTTTGGGTAAAAAGAAAGCCGGGCAGGTGCGGAAAACCGCACCTGCCCGGCGATATGCGTGAGGATAGCTAAAACCCCGTCTCAAATGAGCTACTAGAGGAGGTTGAGGGGGAGCTGGGGGGCGTCGCCCCAGAGCTTCTCGAGACGGTAGAAGTCACGTGCCTCGGGGGTGAAGACGTGGACAACGACTGAACCGTAATCCATGAGCATCCAAGTCTTCTGCTCGCGGCCCTCGATGGAGAACGGATGCTCGCCGCAAGCCTCGGCGACCTTCTCCTCGATCTCGTCGACAATTGAATCGACCTGGCGGTTGTTGGCACCGGTGGCAAGCACAAAGTAGTCGCACACATCGGAAAGCTCGGTCAGGTCGAGCACCTGAACGTCCTCGCCCTTCTTGTCGTAGGCGGCCTGCGCGGCGGCGCGGGCGACATCCTCGGCGGCGACACCGCTCGCGGACAGCGAGGCGGCAGTGCGGTCGGACGTGGCAACGAAGCTCTTGTGCTCCACACCTTCAAGAATCTGCTCGTCGGTCATGGTCTCGTCGGCCATGGAATACCTCTTTCTAGACAGCCCGAGCTAGCGCAGCTGGGCGTAATGGTTGTAAATCGTAATAGCCGTGGGATAAAGATAGCGCCCGGACTGGATCACATAGACCAGACCCTGCGCAAAACAGGAGAAGAACAACTCATCGAGCGTCGACTCCCCCACCATCTTGCGCAGCGCATGGGCATAATCGCCGTGGCGGTTGGGTTCGATGGCATCAGCCACAAAGACCACCATATCGAGCGGCGTCATGTCGCAAGCGCCCACGGTGTGACGGTCGACAGCCTGAAAGACCGCCGGCGACAGCTCGGGAAAAAGCTGCGGAAGTTCATAGGCGGCAACAGGGCCATGCAAAAGCGGCGTCGCGGCGGAAGGAGAGCCGGCAATCTTAATGCCGTAATGCAGAGCGCGCGTGACCAGCTCATCGTCGGAGAGCACTTTGTCCCAGTCATGGATCAGGCCGGCGGCAGCGGCATCAAAGCGGTCAACGCCGTAGACCTCGGCCAGATGAAGTGCGGTCTCGGTAACACCCAGCGAATGCACATAGCGCTTGCGCTTATCCTTCATGCGAACATCAAGCAGCTCTTGAATGCGCTTGAGCAGCGCGCGCTCATCGCCCTCAAACTGATCCTCTACCGACAACGTAGACCCCCATCACTCAAAATCTTCTTGGCCCAAATCGGCATATAGCCTGCGTTTGCGAATGTAGCCGAGCACGGACTCGCTCGTAAGATAGCGCACGCTCATACCGCGGGCAACTCGCTTACGAATGTTCGTCGAGCTGATCGCCAACGCTGGAATCTGAATATAGCGCACGTCGAACGGCAGCCCCGACTCTTTGATTCGGGCACGCGCCGTATCGATATCAAAGCCCGGTCGTGTCGCCGCAATAAAGGTAGCAAGCTCAGCGATTCGTTCGGCATCATGCCAGGTCACGATATCGATGATCGCGTCGGCGCCCGTAATAAAGTAGAGCTTTACCTGCGGCGGGTAAAAGTCGCGAAGGGCATGAAGCGTATCGGCCGTATAGGTTACGCCCGGGCGGTCGATCTCGAACCGGCTCGCCAAAAAAGCCGGGTTCGCGGCGGTGGCGAGGACCGTCATGGCATAACGGTCCTCGGCAGGCGTCACCGGCTTGTCAAGCTTAAAGGCAGGAGAACCCGCCGGCATAAAGAGCACAGCGTCCAAGTCGAGCGACTCGCGCGCCTGCTCGGCGGTCACCAGGTGCCCGTAATGGATGGGATCAAAGGTGCCACCCATAATGCCGAGCCTAAACTCCTGCCCGTCCTCTAGAGGAAGCTCGGGCAGACCGATTCCACCGCGCAGCGACATGGCTTACTCGCCCTCCGGTGTCTCGGTATCGCCCGCGGCATCCGCCGCATCGACAACCTCGACTCCCTCATCCGCAGCATCGGCCACGTCAATGGCTTCAACGGCAACGTCCTCGCCAGCATCCTCGAGCTCCTCGTACTCCGAGAAGTCCTCGGCGCCCTCAAAGTCAAAGGCGCGCTGGCAA
>CATYHY010000116.1 GCA_958407085.1 uncultured Collinsella sp.
TTGCTATTAACGGCTTCGGTCGCATCGGTCGTCTGGCTTTCCGTCAGATGTTCGGTCATGAGGGCTCCGAGATCGTCGCTATCAACGACCTCACCTCTCCCGATATGCTCGCTTACCTGCTGAAGTACGACTCCACGCAGGGCAACTACGCTCGCGATCACGAGGTCGTTGCTGGCGAGGATTCCATCACCGTTGACGGCAAGGAGATCAAGATCTACAAGGAGGCCGACGCCAACAACCTGCCTTGGGGCGACCTCGACGTCGACGTTGTTCTCGAGTGCACCGGCTTCTACACCAGCAAGGCTAAGGCTCAGGCCCACATCAACGCTGGCGCCAAGAAGGTCGTCATCTCCGCTCCGGCCGGCAGCGATCTGCCCACCATCGTGTACAACGTCAACCATGAGACGCTGACCGCTGAGGACAACATCATCTCCGCTGCTTCCTGCACCACCAACTGCCTCGCCCCGATGGCCAAGGGTCTGAACGACTTCGCTCCCATCGTGTCCGGCATCATGACCACCATCCACGCCTTCACCGGCGACCAGATGCCGCTCGACGGCCCGCAGCGCAAGGGCAACTTCCGTCGCTCCCGCGCCTGCTCCGAGAACATCGTCCCGAACACCACGGGCGCTGCCAAGGCCATCGGCCTGGTTCTCCCCGAGCTCAACGGCAAGCTCATCGGTGCCGCCCAGCGCGTCCCGACGCCGACCGGCTCGCTGACCAACCTCTACGCCGTCGTTGACAAGAAGGTCACCGTCGACGAGGTCAACGCTGCCATGAAGGCCTACGCCGAGACCATCCCCGAGACCTTCGCCTACAACGAGGACCAGATCGTCTCCCGCGACATCGTCGGCGAGACCCACGGCTCCATCTTCGACGCCACTCAGACCATGTGCTCTGACCTCGGCAACGGCCAGACCCTCGTTCAGGTCACCTCTTGGTACGACAACGAGAACTCCTACACCTCTCAGATGGTCCGCACCATCAAGTACTTCGAGAAGTTCGTTGCTTAATTTAGCTTTTAGCGAATAGCTCGTTGAGCGTCTAAAGAAGGGCGCGGCCTTATAGGGCTTACACCCTAGGGTCGCGCCCTTTTTATAAGAAATCGTCTGCCGTAATGGGAGGCAGACACGTACGAAAGGTAGAAGCAAACATGGCCTTTACCAAGAAGACCGTCCGCGACATCGATGTCGACGGAAAGCGCGTTCTCGTCCGCGTTGACTTTAACGTGCCTATCAAGGATGGCGTCGTTGGCGACACCACCCGTATCAAGGCTGCCCTGCCCACCATCAACTATCTCGTTGAGCACAACGCTCGCGTCATCCTCATGAGCCACCTCGGCCGTCCCGAGGGCACCGGCTTCCAGCCCGAGCTGTCCCTCGAGCCCGTCGCCAAGAAGCTCGCTGAGCTCTCTGGCCTTGACGTTGCTTTTGTTGCCGACACGTATGGCGAGAAGGCCGCCGAGGCTGTCGCCGCCGTCGAGCCGGGCAAGGTCCTCGTTCTCGAGAACGTCCGTTTTGACAAGCGTGAGAAGAAGAACGATCCCGAGATCGCCAAGAAGCTCGCTTCCTATGGTGACGTCTTCGTTCTCGATGCCTTCGGCACCGCTCACCGCGCCCAGGGTTCCGTCGTGGGCCCCGCCGCTTACCTGCCTGCCGTCGCCGGCTTCCTGCTCGAGAAGGAGGTCGACACGCTGACCGGCATCTTCGCCGAGCCCGAGCGCCCCTTCGTCGCCATCGTCGGCGGTTCCAAGGTTTCCTCCAAGATCGGCGTTCTCGATCACCTCATCGACTCCGCTGATACCCTGATCATCGGTGGCGGCATGGCCTACACTTTCTTCCTGGCTCAGGGCCTGTCCGTCGGTCAGTCCCTCAAGGAAGAGGACTGGGTCGAGCGCGCCGGTGAGATGCTCAAGAAGGCCGAGGAGAAGGGCGTCAAGATCCTGCTCCCCATCGACAACCGCGTTGCCGATCACTTTGGCGAGGACGCTGTCCCCGAGGTTGTCGCTTCCGACGCTATCCCCGACGACCGCGAGGGTATGGACATCGGCCCCAAGACCGAGGAGCTTTACGCCGAGGCCGTCAAGGGCGCCAAGACCGTGTTCTGGAACGGCCCCATGGGCGTCTTCGAGTTCGACAACTTCGCTCACGGCACCCAGGCTATCGCCGAGGCTGTCGCCGAGGCCGATTGCACCTCGATCATCGGCGGTGGCGACTCCGTCGCAGCTGTCAACAAGTTCAACCTGGCCGACAAGATGAGCTGGATCTCCACCGGTGGTGGCGCTTCCATGGAGCTCGTCGAGGGTAAGGCCCTGCCCGGAGTGGAGGCGCTTCTCGATGCCTAATCGCACCCTTCTCATCGCTGGTAACTGGAAGATGAACAACGACGTCGCCGAGGCCGCCAAACTCGCCGACGAGCTGGCTCAGGCTCTGCCCGAGGTTCCGGCTGGCGTCGAGGTGCTCGTCTGCCCTCCGACCATCGACATCACCACGGTTCATGACCGCATTCAGGCTGCCCCCATCGCCCTCGGTGCACAGAACGTGTACTGGGAGGCCAAGGGTGCCTTCACCGGTGAGTCCTCTTGCGACATGCTCAAGTCCGCTGGCTGCACCTACTGCATCATCGGCCACTCCGAGCGTCGTGACTACTTCCACGAGACCGACGAGGACCAGAACAAGAAGGCCAAGGCTCTCGTTGCCGCCGGTCTTGTTCCCGTCTTCTGCTGCGGCGAGTCCCTCGAGGTCCGCGAGGCTGGCACCTATGTCGAGCACGTCGTGAACCAGGTCAAGGCTGGCCTTGCTGGTCTTGAGATCACCTGCCCCAAGCAGGTCGTCGTCGCCTACGAGCCCATCTGGGCCATTGGCACCGGCAAGACCGCTACCGCCGAGGACGCTCAGGAGGTCTGCGGCGCTATCCGTGAGACCCTCAAGGAGATGTTCGGCGAGGAGCTCGCTAACGGCATCCGCGTTCTCTATGGTGGCTCTGCCAAGCCTGGCAACATCGCTGAGCTCGTCGCCAAGCCCGACGTTGACGGCGCCCTCGTGGGCGGCGCTTCGCTCAAGGCTGCCGACTTCGCCTCTATGGTCGTCAAGGCAGGCGAGTAGGACATATGGCACAACGTCATCTTCCTGCACTCCTGATCATCATGGATGGCTGCGGCCTGGCTCCGTCCGATGGCGAGAACGCCGTCGCCGCTGCCAAGACGCCCTTCCTTGATAGCCTGTACGAGAAGTACCCCCACACCACGCTCGGCGCTTCGGGCGAGGACGTGGGTCTTCCCGACGGCCAGATGGGCAACTCCGAGGTGGGTCACCTCAACATCGGTGCCGGCCGCATCGTGTTCCAGGAGCTTTCGCGCATCAACAATGCCATCAAGGACGGCTCCATCGCCAAGAACGAGGTTTTCGTCAAGGCTATGGACGACGTCAAGGCTGACGGCAAGACTCTCCACCTCATGGGCCTTATGAGCCCTGGCGGTGTCCATTCTCACATGAACCACGTCGAGGCTCTGGTCAAGATGGCTGCCGAGCACGGTGTCAAGACCGTTCGCGTCCACGCCTTTATGGATGGCCGCGACGTTGACCCGCAGTCCGGCGCTGGCTACATGAGTGAGTTCTGCGGCTTCCTGGCTAAGATCTCCGAGGAGACCGGTTGCGACGCTCGCGTCGCCACCGTTTCGGGCCGCTATTGGGCCATGGACCGCGACAACCGTTGGGAGCGCATCCAGCGTGCCTACGACGTCATGGTCAATGCGTCCGATGCCGATGTCGACCCCGTTGCCGGCATCAAGGCCTACTACGAGAAGGACCCGCGCGGCGACGAGTTCGTCGAGCCCTTCGCTGCCCACAACGAGGGCATCCACGAGGGCGACGCGGCCATCTTCTTCAACTTCCGTCCCGACCGCGCCCGTCAGATGACCCGCGTGTTCACGGACAAGGAGTTCGACGGCTTTGAGCGCAAGCAGATCAAGCTTTCGCACTTTGTGACGATGACCGAGTACGATCCGACGTTTGATGTCGAGGTCGCCTTCCCCAAGACGTTCCCCGAGAACGTCCTGGCCGACGTTATCGCCGCCAATGGCCTGAAGCAGCTGCACACCGCCGAGACCGAGAAGTACGCCCACGTGACGTTCTTCCTCAACGGCGGCATCGAGGAGCCCAAGGAGGGCGAGGAGCGCGTGCTCGTCGCTTCCCCCAAGGTCGCTACCTACGATCTGCAGCCTGAGATGAGCGCTCCCGAGGTTACCGAGAAGCTCGTCGCTGCCATCAACGAGGATCGCGCTGATTTCTACATCGTGAACTTCGCGAACTGCGACATGGTTGGTCACACCGGTGTCTTCGACGCCGCCGTTAAGGCCGTCGAGGCTGTTGACGATGCCCTGTCCAAGGTTGTCCCGGCGATTCTCGCCAAGGGCGGCTTTGCGCTGATTACCGCCGACCACGGCAACGCCGATCACATGTTTGACGTTGCTTCTGACGGTTCCAAGCATCCGTTCACGGCTCACACCACCAACCGTGTGCCGTTCATCATCGTTGATGAGAAGGCGCAGCTCACCGGTATCGAGGACGGTCGTCTTTCCGATATCGCTCCGACCATGCTCACCATGGCTGGTATTGAGCCTTCCGCCGAGATGACGGGTCGCGTGCTCGCCACCGAGGCCTAAGAGAAAACTCCAAGCGTTTTCTTGCAGGGGGTTGCCCATATTCGGGCAACCCCCTTTTTGGTATTTCTGCCATTTCCGCACCGTCCCCGAGTGGCAGGTAGGGGAGAGCGGGGGATTGTGGTACAGTACTGGAGTTTGAATTGTTCTATTAAGGAGCTTATCTATGGGTCCGTTCCAGATTCTTCTGTTTGTCGTTTGGGCTGTTTCTGCCGTGGCGCTGACGATTCTCGTCCTGATGCATTCCGGTAAGGGTACCGGCGTTTCGGATATGATCGCTAGCTCGCTGTATAACTCCAGCTCTGCCACAGGTGTTATGGAGCAGAACCTCGACCGCCTGACCGTCATCATGGGTGTCGTGTTTGCCGTGTGCGTCGTGCTGTGCATGTTCTTCTTCCCGCAGGGCATC
>CATYHY010000117.1 GCA_958407085.1 uncultured Collinsella sp.
GATGGACCTGTAGCTCAGTTGGTTAGAGCGTCCGGCTGATAACCGGGAGGTCACAAGTTCGAATCTTGTCAGGTCCACCATCAAAACTGTGAAGAGCCTCGAGGCATGGCCTCGGGGCTTTTTTCTTGTGTGTGATAAAACTCATTTTGGTTTTGTGTGCTGTGCGAAAGATTGGGTAGTATAGCTATTCAATGCGGCGAAGGCGCCGCGTGTTAACCGCTACGTACCGGAGGTGTTCCATGGTTCGTGTCGACATAGAGACCATCGTCATGGCCGCCGGTCTCGTGCCATCGCTTATCGTACTTCGCGAGCGCTGCAGCAAATCGGACTCCCCTGCGCCGCTGCGCTCCCTTTCTATCCAAACTGGTTCGTTTGAGGCTGCGGCTATTAGCCGCGGTATCGACAGCGGTCGTGCCGAGCGCCCGATCGCCCATGACCTGCTGCTCGACACGCTTGATGCCCTGGATGCAAAACTCGAGCGCATCGAGATTGTCCGTGCCGAGCCTCCCGTGTTCTATGCGACGGTCGTTGTTTTGGCCGACAGCAACGAGCATAGGATCGATGCGCGTCCGAGCGATGCCATCGCCCTCGCCGTGCGCAGCAATGCTCCCATGTTTGTTGAGGACGACATCATGAACCGCCTGGGGACCGTCTCTCCGGTTGCCGAGGAAGTCGATGACGAGCAGGAATTTGAGAAGTTCGACGAGTTCGTCCATACGCTCTCGCCCGATGATTTTTAAATGACGAGTAGCCATGAGACGGAGTGTGCACTGATGGGTCGCGGCGTTTCAGCCGAAGCCGCCGCCATTGCCCGCGAGGCCCAGATGCGCTCGGAGGCATCCGAGGCCGCACGCATCGCCTATGTGACGCAGGCCCGTACGCTTCGCGAGCGCCGTGCCTCCTTTATCAAGATGGTTGCCGTCTCCGCACTTGTCGCGGCAATCTCCTCGCGCCTTCGTGGTACAGTTGGTGCGCTTGGGTTTTCGATTTCGACGGGCTTGGTCATCTGGGGCGTGGTCGATGCCGTGATGCTGACCAACCAGATCAAGGTACTCGATAAGCGCGCCGCCGATATGATGCGCGCCCGCGACGCCGCCGCCGAGATCGCTGCCGAGGCACAAGAGATGTAACGACGCCGGACTCGATGGGAAGGTCTAAAAATGGCACAGGATATGCAGGACGCCGGAAACGTCTCCGCCGAGCTCGACGCCATGGTGTGCGACCTCATCGGGGCATTTTTAGACGACCTGGCCGCTGGTGAGAACCCCGGCGTTGTCGTTGCGATCGAAGACGCCGCGTCCAACCGCTATCTGGCGGCACTCGACGAGGACGGCGAGGAGGCATGCCTCGAGGCTGCCACCAACTTTATCTCCGAGCACAAGATGGGCCTTAAGGACGAGGGCCTGGGTCGCATCGCCCGTTACGCCATCGGCTACACTGGTTGTGTCGAAATCGATGGCGGCTACCATGACGCCCTGCTTGTGAGTTTCTTTGAGACGACGCTCGAGAGCGGCTTTTCGGCATACGTACTGTACGAGGGTGTGGGCGCCGGCGATGGTTTTATGTGGAGCGACCCTGAACCTGCAGGCGAGGAAACCCCTCTTATCTAAAATCGCTAAAATATACGAGTTTTCGGTAAAACGCTCAAAATTCCCGCCGAGCGTTGTGTTGCTGGGCGGGTCGCATACGCGTGCCGGTTGTATATAGATAGAAGATAGGGGAACTACATGCGCGTAGACAATCTGAGGAACATCGCCATCATCGCTCACGTCGACCACGGCAAGACGACGATGGTCGACAAGCTCCTGCGTGCCACGGACGCCTTCCGTGCCAACCAGCAGGTCGAGGACCGCGTCCTGGATTCTAACGACCAGGAGCGCGAGCGCGGCATTACGATTCTCGCCAAGAACATCTCTATCGAGTACAAGGACGTTAAGATCAACGTCATCGACACCCCGGGCCACGCTGACTTTGGCGGCGAGGTCGAGCGCGTGCTGCGTATGGCCGACGGCGCCCTGCTGCTGGTCGATGCCTTTGAGGGCCCCATGCCCCAGACCCGCTTCGTGCTGCGTCACGCCATCGACACCGGCCTCAAGATCATGATCGTCATCAACAAGATCGACCGTCCGGGCGCCAACCCCGAGAAGGCCTACAACGACTGCCTGGACCTTATGGCCGACCTGGGCGCCACCGACGACCAGCTTGAGTTCGCCATGGAACACGTGGTCTACGCCAGCGCCATGAATGGCTTTGCCCGCCTTGACCCCAACGACGGCAACATGGACATGTATCCGCTGCTCGATATGATCATTGACGACATGCCCGCGCCCGAGGTTGACGAGAACGCCCCGCTGGCCATGCAATGTGTGACCATCGACCACTCCAACTTCGTTGGCCGCATCGGTATCGGTCGCGTGTACTCCGGCACCATTCACCAGGGCGATCAGATCCTGGTCGTCAAGAACGACGGTTCCAGCGCTACCGCTACCGTCAAGCAGCTCTTTACTTTCGACTACCTGGGTCGCACCGAGTGCCAGGAAGTCGGCGCCGGTGACATCGCCGCCGTCGTGGGCATCGACCGCACCGATATCGGCGATGTCTACACCGATCCCGAGAACCCCGTCGAGCTCGAGCCCATCGAGATCGACCCGCCGACCCTGTCCATCGTCTTTGAGGCTTCGACCTCCCCGCTCGTCGGTCGCGACGGCGACATCGTGGGCGCCCGTCAGCTCAAGGAGCGCCTGTTCAACGAGGCCGAGAACAACGTGACCATGAAGATCGAGGAGCTCGAGGACAAGAGCGGCGTCGAGGTCTCGGGCCGCGGCATTCTGCACCTGTCCGTCCTGATGGAGTCCATGCGTCGCGAGGGCTTTGAGTTCCAGGTCGGCCGTCCCCGCGTTCTGTTTAAGAAGGACGAGAACGGCAATAAGCTGGAGCCCGTCGAGCAGGCCGTCGTCGAGTGCCCGGACGAGTACTCGGGCAAGGTCGTTGAGGTCTTCGGCACCTCCGGCGGCATCATGACGAGCATGGATACCTCGGGTATCGTGACGCACCTCGAGTTTAAGATCCCGACCCGCGGCATCATGGGTCTTAAGAACCGCATCATGAACGTCACTCACGGCGAGGGCGTGTTCTACCACACCTTCCTGGAGTACGGCCCCTATGCCGGCGAGATCGGCAACCGCCAGAACGGCGCCATGATCTCCATGACCACCGAGAAGGCCGTTGCCTACGCTCTGGGCACGCTGCAGGAGCGCGGCCAGCTGTTTGTTGAGCCGGGTACCGAGTGCTACGAGGGCATGATCGTGGGCGAGCGCAGCAAGGCCGGCGACATGGTCGTCAACATCGCCCGTACCAAGAACCTGGGCAACCAGCGTTCCTCGACCTCCGATATCTCCGTCCAGCTGGTGCCGCCCCGCACCTTCTCGCTGGAGGAGGCGCTGGAGTACATCGCCGACGACGAGCTGGTGGAGATCACTCCCAAGAACATCCGCCTGCGCAAGCGTCTGCTCAATGCTACCGACCGCAAGAAGGCCGCAGTCCGCGCCGGTCAGGTCAACAAATAAGCGCCGAGCTTTATAGCGACTAACAAGAAAGGGCGCCGACCATCGCGGTCGGTGCCCTTTTTGGTGCACAGGGATTGAGTTGGTCTGCACCACCGCAAAGGTGTCTGTCCCCTTTGCGGGGGCGACGGCTAGGCGGAAGGAAGGCCCGGAGTATTGGCGGCCTGCTGCGGCTTGAGGCGGGCGTTGCGCCAGATGATCTGGATGACGTAGCCGAGCGTAAAGACGAAGGCTACGCCGCTGACAAAGCTGCCCATAAGGGGAAGTGCCGTGAGTGCGCCCGCGGCGATACCGCCCACGGCGGCCATGGCGTAGCGGTTCTGGTTGTGTCCGATCATGCGTGCGATCGCGGTGCCCGTAAACGCCGCCGAGACCAGAGCGATACCGATCACGGCGCACATGAGAGCTCCGGCGAGTGACAGACCTGCAATCGAGATGATGAGTAACAGGACGGCGGGAACGGCGGCCACCGTGCCCAAAAGACCGCTCACCCACAGAGGGGTAGGTCGTTGACGAAGCATGCCGGCGGCGCTGGCGGTCGCGCGCGGAAAGACGAGCTCGAGGAGGATCGCGACAAAGCAGGTGGAAAGCGCCGCGGCGACGATGCCGCCGATGGTGTCGTTAATCGTTGAGGTGTTCTCGTTCTCGGTACGGTCGATCTTGAGGGCTCCGACCTGAGCGCCCTCGGCCCGCTCGGGGTCCTCGGAAACATGCGCGCTCACGGTGCCGGTGATGCGGGCGTTTTTGCCCAAGACGAGCTTATCGGCCCAAACCTCGACATCGCCCTCGACGGTGCCGTCGATGGTCACCGTATCGCCTGCAAGTGCTGCCGACTTGGTGGAGCCTCGCAGGGCAACAGTATCGCCCATCGCGTAAAAACAGTTGGCGGTGCTACCGGTGTTGAGCACGACGTGCTGACCGGCTACCGTCACGCTGCCATCGATTGCGGTTTTGGAGATATCGATGGTGCGCGCCGCCAGGCGAATGGCGCCGCCTACGGTGCAGTCGCGAATCGATAGGCTGTCGCATGCCGCGATAATATCGCGGCCGATGGAGGCATCGTCCAGGCTAAGGCTTTGGCCAGCCCAGTACAGGTCGCCCGCGACGCCAGACGGATTTGAGTCAGCTTCGGTTGCGAGTACGTTGCCCGCGGTGTCTGTGCCGGCGAACGACGCCGTGGGAAGTACGGTCAGCGCAAGCGCAATCAGTACGAATAGGAGGGCGATGCGGGCCTGCGCTTTGTGGCGCTTGGTCGACGGTTCTAGGTTGCAAGGCATAGTGAATCCTTCGTTAGATACTCGGCGTATATCTAACAGGGTACCCAACGTGCGAGCGCTCTAAAAGAACCTCTCGGTTGCATTTCGAAAGGTCGTGCCGTGCTATCTACTTTTTGCGATGTAAAAAGTGCGCGATGTCTTCTTCGGTGGGGCTTTTGATGTCAAAGCGCAGCGAGAGCCAGCGCAGACCCATGGTCAC
>CATYHY010000118.1 GCA_958407085.1 uncultured Collinsella sp.
GCGACTCGCCCACCATCTTGGTGGACAGGCGGACCTTCATGTCCTTAAGGCGCTCGATCTCTTCATCCTTGTAGCGAATCAGGTCATCGCTCGCACGCTTGGCCTGCGCAAGCTCGAGCTCGTGTGCCGCCTTGGCCTGTTCCTCGCGAGAATCGCGCACCGCCAGCTCGCTCGTCAGTTTGGCACGTGCCTCATCGCGCTCTCGCTCCGCCGCGGCGACCGCCTCTGACAGGTTCATTTTTGCCATCAGTTCCTGCTCGCGCAGCTGGGCACGCAGGCCCTCGGCCTCTTGCTCGGACTGAGCCTTTGCGGCGGAAAACTTCTCCTGCGCCTTCGCGCGATAGTCAGTAAGCGCGCGCTCGGCCTCGCTGCGAGCGGCATCGAGCTCACGCTGCGACTCTGCCGCGGCAGCGGCAAGCGCCATCTCCTGGGCTTTGTCCGCCGCGGCGAGCCTGGCCTGCAGCTCAGCAATCTGAGCGTCGCGCGCAGCTAAATCGTTTTGAGCAGCGTTGCGCGCCGCCGACTCGGCAAGCTTTGCTTCGTCATCTTTGCGCCCAAGCTGCGCACGCAGGCTATCAATCTCACGCTGGAGTTCGGCATTTTCCTTTTGAGCATTGGCTCGTGCCTCTACCGCCGCGCGCTGGCTTGCACTCTCGCGCTCTGCGGCAGCGCCCTCGAGCTTAGCGCGCAGCTCGGCAAGCTCAGCATCGCGCTTGGCAACCTCTTGTGCCAGTTGCTGAGCCGCAGCGTTCTTCTGCTCAACGAGCTGAGCGTTGCGCTGAGACTCTGCCTCCTGCAAAGCAGCCGTCGAACGCGAGCGCTCAAGCTCCAGCGCCTGCTCGCCCTCGCGCTGGACTGCCTTCACACGCTCATCCAGGTCGCGCGAAAACTCGGCATCGCGTACCTGCTTGACGATATCCGCATAGCCGGACGCATCGACCTTAAAGACTTCGCCGCAATGCGGGCACTTGATCTCGTTCATAGCAGCTCCTCGATGGACGCAAATTTCAACCGCCTACACTCTACCGCGCCGCACGGACAAAAAAGGCGCCGCCGCCATAATGTCAACGGCGCCAGAGCCACCACAAAGGTGCCTGTCCCCTTTGTGGTGGTTCTGGCGCCCTATAGCCCAAAGAAGCTAAGAATCTGGTCGCGGCTTACGGGCTTGTACTCGTTGGCGTCGAGGCCCACATCGTAGCGGTAAATGGGGCGCTCGCGATCGCGGTTGCGTGCGTTGGTGCGGTCTCCTCTGCTGTGGATATGCCCGTGTAGCATGATGGCGCCACGCGCCTTACCATTCCAGCTGAGCATGGGGTAATGGCTCATCACCAGACGATGGCCCTTGGCATAGCCGGGAGCAACCTCCAGGTAATCGCGCACGTCTTCCCAAATTTGCGGGGCGTCGGGATCTTCCCAGTCGCCGTCATGGTTACCGCAGATGAGCGTCACATTCTTGCATTCGATACGCTCGCGCAGGCGCACCGCCTCCGCCATGGGCAAGCGATACGTAAAGTCTCCCAAGATATAGAGGCGGTCGTCCGCAGCCACGCACTCATTGATGGCATCGATGACCTTGCGGTTCATCTCCTCGACCGAATCAAACGGCCGATCCATGTCGTGCAAGATATTCGTATCGCCCAGGTGCAGGTCGGCGGTAAACCACATCATCGTCTATGCCCTCATTTCGCAACGCGTCAAACTCGTGCTAAGTATACAGACACAGCGATACGGCGGTTAGCCAAAGAGCCCGCCGAACAGGCCGCGGCGGCGTTTGTCTTACTTTTTCGAAGCGTCACCCTGAGTTTTCTTGCCCTGCCGTTTCCTACGATCCTGCTCCAACTCATCGTCATCGAGTAGCAGATCCCACTCAAACGAATCGTCTGTCAGATTGAATAGGTCGTCGTCATCAAACATGGCCGCCTCCCTTGCCGACTAGCGAGCATCCACCACATAGAGGCCAACGCGCACCTGGTGCCACGGGCTGCGCTCGGGAGCAACCTGTTGCACGCGAGCCTCAAATACGTCCTCGTGGCCGTAATACATCATCAAGGACAGTGGGCCGACCTCGTTTCCCGGAACATAGCCAAGCTTGGTGTTGCCGTAATAAATCTCAACCGCCTCAGGGTCATGGGGATTATCGCGCTCGGCACACAGCGTCAGCTTATCGCCCACTTTAAGATCGCCCAAGACCAAGGCGCCATCGGCATACTGAAATCCTGCAATGTGAAATGACAGAAGAACACGCGAAGGCTCGTACATAGCAGCTCCTCTAACGGCCGGATAAACCGGTGTGTAACCTTATTGAGAAGTCTACGGTCCCGTGCGGACACAAATACATCCTGTCTGCGTCCTTCAATCGTTTGCCTCAACGCTTGCGCGACAGAACGCTTGCAGATAAGATAGGAACACGGATGGCACCCGTTGCCGCGGGTCTTGCCAACTCCGATACACGTTTTCATCGTGAGAAGTGGCCGTCTTCGCTTACGCGGGGGCGGCTATTTCATTCGGCCGATAAACAGACCGAGTTCGATAGCCGCAATCAACAACGCCAATAACGAAATAACATCGCTTACGTTCATACCAAATCCCTTCTAAAGGGAGTTGGCCCATCCGTGCTCCATAACAGTAGTCTAACGCAAAATGCAGGTAATAGGAACACTTGTTCGTATTACCTGCACCCTTTTCTAATGCATAAACATGCGCACGAACTTGTGCTTCCAGCTTGCGTAAGGAGCATAGCGGAATGGCACGTCCAGCCACGTTGCCTTGTTCACGATGCTCTTCTTGTGGCTAAACGTATCGAAGCTCTCGCGTCCATGGTACTGCCCCATACCGCTCGCACCCATGCCACCAAAGCCCATATGGCTCGTAGCCAAGTGCATAATCGTGTCGTTGACGCAGCCGCCGCCAAAGGGCACGTAACGCACAAAGCGCTGCTGAACTGCGCGATCCTGGCTAAAGATATACAGAGCCAGCGGCGTCGGACGATCCGTAATAAACGTCTCGGCCTCGTCTAGGCTCTCAAACGTCAGCACCGGCAAGATGGGGCCGAAAATCTCCTCCTGCATCACGGCGTCATCGGGGGTCACGCCGTCTAGGATCGTCGGCTCAATCTTGAGCGATGACTCGCGCGCCGTGCCTCCAAGCACAACCTTATCGGGATCGATCAGCCCACGCACGCGCGCAAAATGCTTGGCGTTGACGATATGCCCGTAATCCTCGTTATCGAGCGGATGCTCGCCAAACATACGGCGGGCCTCTTCCCTGATGAGGTCCAGCAGCTCGTCATGCACGCGCGCATCGACCAGCAGGTAGTCGGGCGCCACGCAGGTCTGCCCCACGTTGAGCCATTTACCAAAGGCGATACGCCGCGCCGCAACCTTCAAGTTTGCCGTCGCATCCACGATACAGGGGCTCTTTCCGCCCAGCTCAAGCGTCACGGGCGTAAGGTTTTTACTTGCGCGCTCCATGACGAGTTTGCCGACCGGAACGCTACCGGTAAAGAAGATCTTGTCCCAGCACTCATCGAGCAGCGCTTCGTTCTCGGCGCGCCCGCCCTCGACAACCGTCACCAGGCGCGGATCAAATGCCTCTTCACAGATTTGCTTGAGCACCGCACTCGATGCCGGAGCATAGGCGCTCGGCTTGATGGCCACAGTATTGCCCGCGGCAAGGGCGCCGGCGAGCGGCTCGAGTGTTAGCAAAAATGGGTAGTTCCACGGGGCCATGATGAGCGTGACGCCATAGGGCACGGCTTGCGTTTTACACACACTCACGGCGTTGGCAAGGTCACACGGACGCAGGCGCGGACGACTCCATCGAGCCACGTGAGCGATCTGATGACGAATCTCGGAAAGCGACGTACCGATCTCGCACATATATGCCTCGTCATGCGACTTTCCCAAATCGGTCTTGAGTGCATGGGCAATATCGGCCTCGTGCGCCCGTACCGCATCGCGTAAACTCACGAGCGCGCGACGTCGGGCATCGACATCAAACGTAGCGTGCGTTTTAAAGTAAGTGCGCTGATCGCCGACGATGCGCGCAATTTCCTCGGTGTTCATGGCACCCTCCTAGTTCTCGTCCTCAAACATACCACCCGCGACGACCTCGTACATACGCTCGAGCTCCAAGCGGTCCATCAAAAGCGGAACGGGGTACAGCGGATTGGCCTCGGCATCGGCATGCGCCGCCATCTCGGGAATGTCGGAGCGGCGAATGCCCGAGACATATTTGGGGATTCCCAGGATCTCGTTCATGCAATCGATCCAATCGATAAAGGCCTCGGCCGCCAGGCTGTCCTGCGCGTTAACCGGCACGATGCCGGCCATGCGGGCGAGATCAGCGAGCTTAGGAGCAGCAGCTTCGCCATAGGCGCGAAGCATGTGCGGCAGGATGATGGCGTTGGCCAAGCCGTGCGGAATCCCGTAACGCCCGCCCAGACTGTGCGCGATGGCATGCACATATCCGACATAGGAGCGGGTAAACGCAACGCCCGCCTTATACGCCGCCGAAAGCATATTGCGACGAGCGCGCATGTCGTCACCATGCTCATAGGCCTCGAGCAAATTGTCGTGGATAAGCTGCACCGCCTGTCGCGCCATCTTACGCGTATAGGGCGTGGTGCTTCGCCCGATAAAGGCCTCAACGGCATGCGTCAGGGCGTCCATGCCCGTCTGCCCCGTAATGGAAGCGGGCAAGCCGCACGTAAACTCGGGGTCGTGGACTGCAAAACGCGGGATGAGCACAAAGTCGTTAATGGGGTATTTGTAGTGCGTCTCGTCATCGGTAATTACCGCCGCAAGCGTGACTTCGCTTCCCGTACCGGCGGTAGTGGGAACGGCGATGAGCAGCGGCAGGCGACGATGAATCCGCAGCAGGCCGCGCATCTTGTTGATGGGCTTGTTTGGCTGCGCAATGCGTGCGCCCACACCCTTGGCACAGTCCATGGCCGAGCCACCGCCAAAGCCGATAATGGCCTGGCAGG
>CATYHY010000119.1 GCA_958407085.1 uncultured Collinsella sp.
GCACGCGCGCGCACGACATGCAGGTGCGCCTCAAGTACGCCGGCATCGATGCCGCGATTATCTCGGACGTCGCGCAGGCAATTGGCGCCGTTGTGGATGAAGCCGCAGGCGACACTTTCTATGCCGTCGCCAACTACACGGCCTTCCCGCCGCTGGTCAAAGAACTCGATGGGCTGAAGGGTGCCGATGCAGCCACGGTTGCTGCCCGCGCTGCAACGTGTGCCGATGGCAGTACCGTCCCCGTCGGCATCGCGCCAGTCGAGCTTTCGCGCCCGCTGCGCATCGTCTACCTGTATCCCGATGCCCTTAACCTCTACGGCGACGGCGGCAATGTCATCGCCCTCGAGCGCCGCTGCGCCTGGCGCGGCATTCCCGTGCGCGTGGACGAGGTCCGCATGGGCGAGGCGCTCGATCTCACCGATGCCGATATCGTCATGATGGGCGGCGGCTCCGACCGCGACCAACTGGCCGTGGCACACGAGTTGCTCGCTCAAAAAGACAAGGTTGCGGCCTATGTTGAGGACAGCGGCTCGCTGCTCGCCATCTGTGGCAGCTATCAGCTGCTCGGCCGTTCGTACTACATGGGCGAGGACCGCATTGAGGGTCTGGGGGTCATTGCCGCCGAAACCGTACGCGGCTCCGACCGCCTGATCGGCAACGTAGCCGTCAAAACCGACCTGGCACCTGAGCCCTTTGTGGGATTCGAGAACCATGGCGGCCGCACGCTTTTGGACGCCGATGCCACGCCGCTCGGAACGTCCGTCGTCACGGGCACCGGCAACAACGGCGACGATGGCTTTGAGGGCCTGATCTACAAGGGCGTCATCGGCACGTACCTGCATGGCCCGGCGCTGCCCAAGAACCCCGAGCTCGCCGACTGGTTGATCGCCCATGCCCTCGAGCGCCGTGGCGATGCACAGGCCGCCGCCCTGCTGCCGCTCAAGCCCCTCGACGACACCTACGAGCACGCCGCCCACGACGCCGCGATGAAGCTCCTCCCCTAACGCCTCGCCACCACAAAGGGGACAGGCACCTTTGTGGTGGTTTTGACCCGTCCCAGCGGTTTGTCTCAATCTGTAACATCTAGACCGTTAAAAGTCGTCTTACTGTTACAGAATGAGATGTTCGTCCCGACGCCTGCCTTTTGTCTCGATCTGTAACACATAGAGCCGATTTATCAGCCCAGATGTTACAGGTTGAGATGTTTGATGATCGGGATAGAGAGCCAGCTCCTATGTGGTGGTTTTTCAGTTTGCCAACGATATGTGAACGGCTAAAAAAGTCTGCTATACTCTTTCCCGCTGTCCCCATCGTCTAGCGGCCAAGGACGCCACCCTTTCAAGGTGGATATCGCGGGTTCGAATCCCGCTGGGGGCACCATTTGAAATGTGAAGCCCGTTACCAATTCGGTAGCGGGCTTTTTGCTACCGATATGCCGGGATTCGGACCCGGCAGGGTGCGGATCCCGGCATCTTCCGATGGACCATGGGCAAAAAATGGCAAATATGAGTACTGTTACCGATTTAGTAACAGCGATTTCATGCCTTCAGAAATCGATTTAGACGTCAGGTGTCCTACGGCGGAAGAATTGCAGACGTTTATCGGCTAAGTACTTGGACATATGTTGCGTAACACTGCATATTTTGCAAATAAATAATGCTACAGGACTTGTGACAGTACTCATATTTGACGTTTTTTGCCCACAACCCTTTATACCTAGGCGAATCGGCGGCAAAACGGGCTTCAAAGCGTCCTTCGCAAACAAAAACCGGGGCCCGCATGATGCGGACCCCGGCTCAATACCGTGACGATATGTCAGTTACGCTCTACACGTAGAACAGGATGTCGTCGTAGGTCGGAACCGGCCAGTAGTCGGCGGCCACGATCTCCTCCATGGCATCCACGGCGGCGCGCAGCGTATCCATAGCGGGAACGACCTCGTGTGCATACACATTGGCCTGCTCCTGACCATCGAGGGCTTCGGCCTTCTGATGCACGGCGTCGAGCGCCTTGATGGAGTCGTTGATGGTGGTGATACCGTTGCAGAGCTTGTTGAGCGTGTTCTGCTCGCACTGCATGGCGGCCTCAGCACCGGCGGCACGAATAGTCTCAAGGCCCTTAGCGACCTTGGTGGCATAGGCGGTAATGACCGGGCGATAGGTACGACGCGCCTCGCGAACCATCGTGGTGGCCTCGATGTTCATGAGCTTGTTGTACTTCTCGAGCTTGCAGTCGTAGCGGCACTGAGCCTCGGCCTTGGTCAGGACACCCGTCTCCTCAAAGAGCGTGATAGCCTTATCGGAAACAAAGGCCGGAAGAGCGTCGGCCGTGGTCTTGTTGTTGGCAAGACCGCGCTTCTCGGCCTCGATGGGCCACTCGTCGGAGTAACCGTCACCGGAGAACAAGATGCGCTGGTGATCGGTCAGCACCTTCTTGCAGTACTCGAGCGCGGCGTCCTGGAACTTATCCTCGGGCGTACCCTCGAGTGCGTCGGCGAAGGACTTGAGCGACTTGGCCACGGCAGCATCGAGCACCAGGTTGGAGTCGGAGACGTTCTGCTCGGAGCCGCAGGCACGGAACTCGAACTTGTTGCCGGTGAAGGCGAACGGGGAGGTGCGGTTGCGGTCGGTGTTGTCCTGCATCAGCTTGGGCAGGGTATCGGCGCCCAAGTCAAGCACGCCGCGCGTGGCATGGACGGAAGCCTTGCCATCGATGATCTTCTCGACGACCTCGGTAAGCTGGTCGCCCAGGAAGATGGACATAATCGCCGGAGGAGCCTCGTTGGCGCCCAGACGATGATCGTTGCCGGCTGAGGCAACGGAGGCACGCAGGAGTTCCTGATAGTTATCGACGGCCTCGATCACCGCGGTGAGGAAGACGATGAACTGCAGGTTGTCGAGCGGGGTGTCGCCCGGATCGAGCAGGTTCTCGGACTCGGTACCGATAGACCAGTTGTTGTGCTTACCCGAGCCGTTAATGCCCTCGAAGGGCTTCTCGTGCAGCAGGCAGACCAGATCGTGGCGGGAGGCGATGAGCTTCATCTTCTCCATCATGATCAGGTTCTGGTCGATGGCCTCGTTGACCTCCTCATAGACCGGCGCGAGCTCGTGCTGGCAGGGAGCGACCTCGTTGTGCTTGGTCTTGGCGGGAATGCCGAGCGCCCACAGTTCCTCGTCCAGGTCCTTCATGTAGGCCGAGACGGTAGGACGGATAGCGCCAAAGTAGTGCTCCTCGAGCTCCTGGCCCTTGCAGGGGTTGGCGCCAAAGAGGGTACGGCCGGTAATGACCAGGTCCTTGCGCTTGCGGTAGGCGTCCTTCTTGATCAGGAAGTACTCCTGCTCGTCGCCGACGGAGGGCACGACCTTCTTGGGGGTCTTACCAAAAAGGGACAGAACGCGCTTAGCCTCGCGATCGAGCGCGGTCATGGAGCGCAGCAGCGGGGTCTTCTTGTCCAGGGCCTCGCCGGTGTAGGAGCAGAAAGCCGTGGGAATGCACAGGACCTCGTCCTTAATGAAGGCGGGACTGGTGGGATCCCAAGCGGTGTAGCCACGGGCCTCGAAGGTGGCGCGCAGGCCGCCGTTAGGGAAGCTGGAGGCGTCCGGCTCGCCCTGGATGAGGTTCTTGCCCGTAAACTTGGTAATGGCGGTGCCGTCGTGGTTGGGCTCGAGGAAGCTGTCGTGCTTCTCGGAAGTAATGCCCGAAAGCGGCTGGAACCAGTGGGCGTAGTGCGTAGCGCCCTTGGAGATGGCCCAGACCTTCATAGCGTGAGCGACGGCATTGGCCACGTCCAGGTCGAGCGGTTCACCGTCCTCGAGAGTTGCAGCGAGGCGCTTCCAAATGTCCTTGGGGAGGTAGTCCTTCATGACTTCCTCAGAGAACACCATGGTCCCGAAGCGGTCAGTAAGATCGGCCATACGGAACTCCCTTCGTATCGGCACCGCGTGAGAAGCGGTGTTGATTACTAACGAACGAGTCATAGCTTAGACTCGCCGTGTTTCCGCGACATTACCGTTATGTTGCTGTCGCGAAACCAATCAATGAGGTTACCCTATCGAGGCGGCGTTGCCACCCTCAACAGCCAATCAACTGCATAAATTGCAGACCTCTCTCCATGGTTTAAGGGTAGTCAATTTGGGATGGAGCTCTATTAACTGGTATTTTGCATCAGATACCAGTCTTTATAGTCCGTGCCTAGATTAGCCGCTCTGTTATAGAGAAAGCCGATAGCAAGGCATCTTTGATTGGTATCCTCAAATAGCGAGTGAAACTCCACCGTGGCACAGTGGTGCTGTAGAATCCTTACAACACATCACACTATTACGTATCTAGAGGAGCACGATATGCGCGTCGACGAGGTTTTTAAGCAGGCAGCATCCCAGGGCACCGTGCCCATTTCGTTTGAGATGTTCCCGCCCAAGGGCGAGCTGACCCTCGACACGGCTCGCGAAGTGGCAGGCAATCTGTGCAAGCTTTCGCCGAGCTTTGTCTCGGTCACCTGCTCGGCCGGCGGCTCGGGCAACGGTGCCGCCACCGCCCCCATCGCGCATATGATTACGAGCGAATTCGACACGCCCTCGGTGGCACACCTTACCTGCGTGGGCCGGTCGCACGCCGATATCGCCGCCAAGATCGACGAGTATCGCACCGCCGGCGTGGAAAACATCCTGGCCCTGCGTGGCGATCTCCCTGCCGGCGCGACCGAGGACGACAAGCCCGCCTCGGACTACGCCTACGCCCGCGACCTCATCCCCGAGCTCGTCGACGCCGGCTTTTGCGTGGGCGCCGCAGCCTACCCCGAGGGCCACATTGCCTGTGAGGATCTCAACCTCTCGGTCGAACACCTCAAGCAAAAACAGGACGCTGGCGCGAGCTTCTTTGTGACGCAGCTCTTCTTTGATAACGAGTGCTTCTACCGTT
>CATYHY010000120.1 GCA_958407085.1 uncultured Collinsella sp.
ACCAGAAGCACCGTGGTGCCGGCCTTGTGCAGGTCCTCGACAATCTGGAAGATCTGCTCAATCAGAATCGGCGCCAGGCCCATGGAAGGCTCGTCGAGCATGAGCAGCTTGGGGTTGCTCATAAGAGCGCGGCCCATAACGAGCATCTGCTGCTCGCCGCCCGAAAGGGTGCCGGCGACCTGGCGACGGCGCTCCTTAAGGCGCGGGAACTGCTCGTAGACACGCTCAAGGCCCGGAGCGACCGTGGACTTGGGCTGTGTATAGGCGCCCATCTCCAGGTTCTCCTCGACCGTCATCTGCAAAAAGGCGCGACGGCCCTCGGGGACCTGAGCCAGGCCCTTACCAACCAGCTTATCGGCGGGCGTATGGGTAATGTCCTCGCCCATAAACTTGATGGAGCCGGTCTTGGAGCGCAGCAGGCCCGAGACGGTCTTGAGCGTTGTGGACTTACCAGCACCGTTCGCACCGATCAGAGCAACGATCTCGCCCTCGTTGACGTTAAAGGAGATGTCCTTGATGGCGTGGATGGCGCCGTACCAGACGTTGATGTTGTAGACGGAAAGCATCGGCTCTGCCATTTAGTTCTCCCCCTTATCCTGCTTGCCCAGATATGCCTCGATAACGGCGTCGTTGTTCTGGATTTCTTCGGCCGTGCCCTTGGCGATGACCTTGCCAAAGTTGAGCACGCAGATACCCTCGCAAATATTCATGACGAGCGACATGTCGTGCTCGATAAGCATGATGGCAATGCCGAAGGTGTCGCGAATCTTGACGATGTTCTCCATGAGTTCCGCGGTCTCGGACGGGTTCATGCCGGCGGCAGGCTCGTCGAGCAGCAGCAGTTTGGGGTTGGTGGCAAGCGCGCGGACGATCTCCAGACGACGCTGGGCGCCGTAAGGCAGCGAGCCGGCCTGCTCGTTTGCCAGGTGCTCCATATCAAAGATGGACAGCAGCTCCATGGCGCGCTCGTGGGCGGCCTTCTCGTGCTTCCAATACGTCGGCAGGCGCAGCACGCCCTCAAAACCGGAATAGCGCTCCTGGTTGTGCAGACCGACCTTGACGTTGTCCTCCACCGTCATGGTGTTGAACAGGCGAATGTTCTGGAATGTACGGGCAATACCCATGCGGTTGACCTGATAGACCGACTTGCCCGAGGTATCCTCTCCGTCGAGCAGGATGGTGCCGTGCGTGGGCTGATACACCTTGGTGAGCAGGTTGAAGACCGTGGTCTTACCGGCACCGTTGGGGCCGATCAGACCGGCGATCTCGGTCTTGCCGATAGTCAGGCTAAAGTCGTCGACTGCCTTAAGGCCACCGAACTCAATGCCCAGGTGGATGCACTCGAGTGCAGGGCGCTCGCCCAGGTCACGATCGGGAACGATGGCGCCAGAAGGATACGGGACCATCTTGCCCTTCTTGAACTCAAATTTACTGGGCATCGGCTGCCACCTCCTTCTTGGAAGCAAAGCGGTCCTTGACGCGACCGAAGAACGCCTTGAGCTGCGGGTTGTTGGTAAAGATCATGACCAGGATCAGCACGATAGCGTAAATGAGCATACGGTAGTCCGAGAACTGACGGAGCAGCTCGGGAAGCACCGTGAGCAGCGCCGCCGCGATGACGGAGCCGCGCATATTGCCCAGACCGCCCAGGACCACGAACACCAGAATGAGGATGGACGTGTTGAAGTCGAACTTGGTGGCGGAGAGCTGCGAGAAGTTACCGCCGAAGAGAGCTCCGGCAGCACCGGCGAGGGCAGCGGAAACCACGAAGGCGATCATGCGGTACTCGGTGACGGAGATGCCTACGGACTCGGCTGCAATCTTGTTATCGCGCACGGCCATAATGGCACGGCCGGTACGGCTGCGAACCAGGTTGAGCACGATCACGAGTGCGACCATGACCAGGATGGCACCGGCGAGGAAGGTCGAGTACGTCGACACGCCCGAGGCGCCCTGGGCGCCCTTGATGATGGCGGTGCCGTCCTCGAGCAGGTGCAGGTCGTCGATCGTAGAGTTGCCCGTGATGTTAAAGATCACGTGCAGGCCGCGGGAGTCGACGCCCACAATGAGGCAGGTGACGATCTCTTTGATGATCTCGCCAAAAGCCAGGGTCACGATGGCCAGATAGTCGCCGCTCAGGCGCAGGACCGGGATACCAATCAAGAAGCCCAAGATGGCAGCGGCGATAGCGCCGACCACAATGCTGATGATCAGGCGCACCGGATCGGAGGGAACGGCGCTCTCCAGCGCGACAGCGGTAACGATGCCCGTATAGGCGCCGACGCTCATAAAGCCCGCGTGGCCCAGCGACAAGTCGCCCGCAATGCCGACGACGAGGTTAAGGGAGATGGCCATGACGATATAGGCCGTGATGGGAACCAGCTGACCGGCGATCATGCGCGGAATCATGTGGTTAGACTGCATAAAGAACACGATGGCGAACGCCACAAGGCACATGGCGTACGTAACAAAGTCGTGACGCGTCTGCTTGTCTTTAAGAAACTTCATACCGCTCACCTACACCTTCTCGGGGACGTACTTGCCCAAGAGGCCGGCAGGCTTGACGAGCAGGACGATGATCAGAACACCAAAGACGATGGAGTTGGCAAGACTCGTGGAAATGTAGGCCTGCGCCATCGCCTCGATGATGCCGATGAGAATGCCACCGACAAAGGCGCCGGGGATGGAGCCGATGCCACCGAAGACGGCGGCGTCGAAGGCCTTGATGCCAGGCATGGCACCCGTCGTAGGCTGCAGCACCGGCGAGTAGGAGCACAGGAGCACGCCGGCGATGGCGGCAAGGGCAGAGCCGATGGCAAACGTCATCGAGATGGTGCGGTTGACGTTGATGCCCATGAGCTGAGCGGCGGCCTTGTCCTCGGACACGGCGCGCATGGCTTTGCCCATCTTGGTCTTACCTGTAAAGAACATCAGGCCGGCCATGATAACCAGGCAGGCGACGATGGTGACGAGTGAGACGGCGCTTACGTTGAACTTGGCCAAGAACTCCGGCACCTGGAAGGTGACGAGCGAAGTGAAGTTCTTGGGCGTGGCGCCCCACAGAAGCTGCGCGGCGTTCTGCAGGAAGTAAGACACGCCGATAGCCGTGATTAGAACGGCCAGCGGACCCGCCTGACGCAGCGGCTTATAGGCCAGACCCTCAATGAGAACACCGAGAACGGTACAGGCCACACAAGAGAGAACTACAGATGCCCAGCCCGGGAGGCCGAGATACGACGTGGCGCAGAACGAGACATAGGCACCGACCATGATGACGTCGCCGTGAGCAAAGTTGAGCATCTTGGCGATACCGTAGACCATGGTGTAGCCCAACGCGATGATGGCGTAGACGCTGCCCATGGACAGGCCGTTGACCAGGTATTGGATAAAGACCGTCATGTTCCACATCCCCCTTTCGAATAGGTTTCCAGTTGATGTATGAAACAGGGACGTTACATCGTCCCTAGATACCAAGCAAGCAGGGAAGGCCAAAACCTCCCCTGCTTGGGATCAAAACCGCTCTATGTAAGGCGGCCAATTAGGCCTGTACGTACTTGCCGTCGGTGATGACGTAAGCCGTGGGCTCCTTCTGGACCTGGCCCTTATCATTCCAGGTGAGCTTGCCGGTCAGACCGTCAACGGTAATCTTGAGCATAGCCTTGGACAGCTTCTCGGCGGCCTCGGTCGGATCGGCGTCGACTCCAAGACCGGCCTCCTTGAGGGCCTCGGCCACCGCGTGCACGCCGTCGTAGGCGTCGGCGGCAAACTGGTCGGGGGTATCGCCGTACTTATCCTTGTAAGCGTTGACGAAGTCGGCGTTCTTCTCGTCGTCGGCAGAGAACGGGGTCATGAGCAGCAGACCCTCGGCAAGAGAGGTATCGAAGCCCTCAACGCCCAGGATGCCGTCCATGCCGTCGCAGCCCATCATCTTGACGTCGTAGCCCATGTCCTTGGCGTTCTTGAGCAGGACGGACGCCGGCGTGTAGTAGATCGGCGCAAAGATCATGGTGGCGCCGGCCTGCTTGGCCTTGGTCAGCTGGTTGGTAAAGCTCGTGGCGGAGTCGTCCTTAAAGGTCTCCTCGTCGACAATCTCGAGCTTGGACTCAGCGGCCTGGGCCTTAAAGGAATCTGCGATGCCCGAAGAATAGGCGTCGCCGGAGTTATAGAACAGCACGAACTTCTCGTCCGCATACTTCTGCGCCAGGAACTTGGCAGCGTTGACGCCCTGGTTGGGGTCGGTAAAGCATACCTGGAAGACGCAATCCTTGCCGTCGGTGACATCCTCAGAGGACGCGGACGGGGTGATCATGAACGTCTTGGGGTCGTTACCGCACTCTGCGGCAACGGCAACCGACGCACCCGTGGTGGTCGGGCCGACGAGGGCCTGCATGCCCCAGTCGAGCAGGGTATTCAAGGCGTTGACCGCCTTCTCGCCGTCGGCCTGGTCGTCCTCAGCCTTGCTGGCAAGCGGCAGCTCCTTGGTGGAGAAGTCCTTGCAGCCAAGCTCGACGCCCTGGGTAACGGACTTGCCGTAGGACGCGTTGGCGCCGGTCAGCGGGCCGATGGTGCCGATCTTAAACGAAGCGTCGCCCGAAGCGGAACCGCTGTCGCCGCCGTTGGAGGAGCAACCAGCTAGAATGGACATCGCCCCCAGACCTGCTGCGCTCGCGATAACGCTCCTGCGATTCATAACAGGGTTCAATGACTTACCGGTGAGGCTCGACATGCGGCTCTCCTCTCAAATCTCGTCGGGTTTCGGTAACCCGACAGGCCATCCTTCGCCGTGTTCGGCGTTCGCAAAATAGTAGACGCTTTAGTTGAGAAAAGTGGCGATTATTTCAACTTTTCTTTTGTTTTG
>CATYHY010000121.1 GCA_958407085.1 uncultured Collinsella sp.
CGGCAAGAAGGCCGCCGCTTCCATCACCAAGAGCCTGCTGGGCGAGTAATCACCCTCAACGCTAGCCATCAAACGGCAAAGTCCCCGTCGAGCACACGCCCGGCGGGGACTTTTTCTATGCCGACCACCCAACCACCACGATGGGGACAGGCACCTTTGTGGTGGTTTGGGGCCTGACCGGCCAGTTTGTCTCGATCTGTAACAGGTAGGCCACGTTGAGTCCCGTAGTTGTTACAGATTGAGACATTGTGCGAACATCCACCTGTTCATCTCAATCTGTAACAGTAAGAGGCAAAATTCCTTGCTACGTGTTACAGATCGAGACATTGCGCCGGCGGTCAGACGATTCATCTAAACCTGCAACATCTAGGGCCGTTTTGGACGGTCAGGTGTTACAGATTGAGATTTTACTGAAGCCGAGGATGGGAGCCGTCACCAAAACTTAGCGCTTGCGGCGCTTGGTCGCGGCGACACCGGCGGCGGCAACGGCTGCACCGGCGATACCCAGGGCGGCGGCCGTCATCGCGGTGGCATCGCCCGTGGCAGCCAGGACGGCGTGGGATTTCTTGGCCGGCGTGGTTTTCTCAACCGTCTTGGCCACCGTGGTGGTTGCGGCAGGCTTGATCTCCGGTTTCTGCTCGAGCTTGGTATCGGGCTTAACCTCGGGCTTCATCTCGGGCTGCGGCGCAGGCATCTCCGGGTCGACCGGGACCGGCTTAGCCTCGGGCGTAAACGTCAGGTCGGTGATTAGCCATAGCGTACGGAACAAGCCGGGAACAGGCGCATGCTCGCTTGCCTTATCCACCCGATAACTGCACTCCACGCCATTGACCATCAGTTTAATGTTAGACGTAAAGAAGAAATCCCACGCCGGCTTAAAGTACAGGCCATAGCGATAGGTCACACCAGATTTAAAAGCGTCGATGTGGTTGGTGATTTTCCGGTCCCAGAATATATCGGAGTTCACTTCACTGCCATCACTGCCCGTCCAGAACTCACACTGAAGAATGGAGTTCGAGCCCGCCGGAGTGTCTGCCGTAAAGTCCGGTTTATCGCCCGCCCTAAAGATGGTGGTGGCGTCGTCAATCTCGATAACGTCGATAGTTTGCCAATCATCAACCGGCTGCTCGCACAGCATATTGGCCGCATTGGGCGCAAACACGCCATCGACGGTCTTATCTGTCACGTCGGTCACACCATGCGACGTAATGGCGTCGTTTGCCGTCGCGGCGGCGTTGTCGCTGGGAATGTTTTGTTCAGCGGGTGCCGCATTGTTAGACTCATTGGCGGCGTCAGCCGGAGTCGTCTGCTGAGGTTCGGCGACAGTTTGTGCCGCCGGAGCAGCGTCGGTTGCAGGCGTGGTCGCCGGAGCCGCATCCTCCGCAACTGCCGGCGTCACCAGAGCCGCGGCAACCTCGCCCGTCGCGGCGGCGGAATCCGCGCACTCGGTCGCGAGCGCCACGCTCGGCAGCAGTAGCTGGACGATCATGAGTGCGCACGCACCGACGCTGGCAATCTTCACGCCCACGCAACGCCAAGTACCGTGAACGAGCGAGCAAGCGCGCTCGCGCTGGGTTTGCTTATCAAAGTGGCTTCCGTTCATAACGGCCTCCCTAATCGAAGGATTAACGCCACTACAAAGGCGCCTGTCCCTTTGCGGTGGTCCTGTACAACCAAGATGCGCCAAATGGCCCCGTACGCCTAGGTTCGTACATGCGAGCCCAGGCTGTTACCTACGAAAATACAAAAAGCTGCCGCGAAGACACTTATGCCCACACAGCGGCTGAAAATGGCTGTGAAAGCCAATGCTAGCTGCTGCGGCGCTTGGACGCGACGAGGCCGGCGCCGATGACGGACGCGCCGGCGATGCCGAGAGCGGCTGCCGCCGTCGCGGCGCTATCGCCCGTGGCGGCCAGAGTGCCCACGGACTTCTGAGCCGCAACTGCCTTCGCGGCCGGCTTGGAGGCAGCAGCCGTGGAACTCGCCTGAGTCGGCGTCACGGACGGCGTGCCCGTCTCACTTCCACCGCCTGGCTGCGGCGCAGGAGCCGGGGTGGGCTCGGGCGCGGGATCGGGCTGCGGCGTGGGTTCGGGCTCGGCCGCATCCCCGTAGCTGATCACCACGTTGCGGGCGACCTCGTTGGAGGTCTTAATATCCTGGATAGTGGACGACCCGGCGGTGCCGATGACGAGTCCGTTTCCGGCGGTGTCGTAGTCAAGTCCGTTTCCGGCAGTTTCTCGCACGGTGCCGCCGGCGGGAGTCGTAATCACCGACCCGTACATGATATCGAGTGCTGGATTCATAGACGGTCCCCCGCCCGTGGTCTTTCGGTTGACAACATAGATCCCCGCTGTCAGGCCCGACGCCTCAACATTCGATTTGAAAATCCTAATCTGGGGCCTTTCCAGATCGTCATATCCTGCGGCGATGATTCCGTAGTCCTCTCGACGAGGCCCAGGGTTGGGTTCGCTCACATTTCCGCCAGTACGCACTGTGAGGTTCGATTTTTGGACAAGCATCCACGTCGAACCGCCCTCCGCCTGCGCGTCAATGCCCCTCGAAGACAGCACCGCATCGCCGGCAAGTATCTCGACATCAGCTCCGTTGACGATCTGCAAGAGCGTGTTCTTGTTGATGCCAAGCGTATGGATGCCTGCAGAATAATACGGGCCGTCCGCCGTCTTAATTGCAACCTTGGCGCCATCGATCGTGACGTCGCCCCCGTGCACGGAGACATAATCCGGTTCTTCCTGACCGCTTTCCCGAGCAACGCGACCGCCTGGCTTCCCATCGGCAAAGATGCCATAGGCGCTTTGCGGCGGCCGGTGTAGCCCATCCGCCTTCTTTGCCTCTATTTTAACGTCGGCGCCCTTGTCGATTTTCACGTTGCCCGATTTCGCGCGAATACCGTTTGAGCAATAAAAGCTACCCGTAGATATCACGTTAACACTGGATCCACTTATAGTGATGTCTCCATTCGTGACACCATCGCCCGACGCAGTAAGCACATTATCCTGAGCCGTCGCGTTGAGGGTCCCCTCCCCCGTGATGGCGAGATTGCCGTCCTTGACCTCGATGGCGCTCTGCCCGGCATCGGCCGTTACGGTGTTGATGCCCGTCACGCCGATGGTGAGGTTGCCCTTGGCGCCGATGGAGCCGCCGTCGTAGCCGTTGAGCTTCATGTCGTTAGCGCCATCCCAGGACCAGGTTCCCGCCTCGTCGCCGGCAGCGGTGCCCGCGTCGTACTGCGTGCCGCCGACGTTGACCCACTCGGCGGCGAGCGCCACGCTCGGCAGCAGCAGCTGGCCGGCCATGAGCGCGCAGGCCCCCGCGCAGGCAAGTTTTGCCCCCACGCGGCGCCACGTTCCGTGAGAGAGCGAGCACGCGCGGCCGTGGTCGATTGGGTTGTCATGGATTTGCTTTCGCATGTGAGCCTCCTTGTCGTAAGGGGTACCTCCGCTGTTTTATGTTGCGGAAGCTTACGCTAGCGGTTGCGGCGCTTGGACGCGACGAAGCCGGCGCCGATGACGGACGCACCGGCGATTCCGAGGGCCGCTGCCGCCGTCGCGGCGTTGTCACCCGTGGCGGCAAGAGCGCCCGCGGACTTCTGGACCGCGGCGACCTGCGCGGCCGGCTTGGGGGCAGCGGCCGTGGAGCCCGCCTGGGTCGACGTCACGGACGGCACGTCGGTCCCGCTGCCGCCGCCCGGCTGTGGCGTGGGAGCCGGGGTGGGTTCAGGCTGCGGGGCGGGCTCGGGTTCGGCCGCATCTCCAGAGCTGATTACCACGTTACGGGCGACCTCGTCGGAAGTTCTAATGTCCTGGATGACAGACGACCCGGGAACGCCGATGACACGCCCACTTCCAACGGTGTCGCGCACGGTACCTCCGTCGGGAATCGCAATCTTTAACCCTCCCTCAAGTTTGATATAGGGGGCCCTGAAGGACCCCATATTGACGGCATAGACTGCCGCCGTCGAGCCCGACGCCACAACATTTGATTGAAAGAAGCTAATTCGAGGGGTAGCCGACGGGGAGCCAGACTGTGAAAAAATTCCATAGACATCTTTGCGATTTGCCCCTACAAGCTCATCAGCCCCGGCATCACCTTGAGCCGTGAGGTTCGAGCGATTGACGCGTATCCATGACGCCCCGTCTTGCACGCGTATCCAAACACCAGCCGAGATTTTTCCCGCGCTCCCTGTCGCGAGCGAAACATCCGCCCCGTTGGCAATCTTCAAATATGTTTCCGTCTTAATACCAAACGAATACAGAGCGACCGACATGCCCCCTGCATTACCCGCCGTCGCATTTAATTTAGCGTTGTCCACCATGATACAGCCACCATGTTTGGCGCTGTAGTCCGCCTCTTCGGCCTGTGCACCCTCGATGGCAGAATGCCTGGGAGGAACATTTTCGGCAAGGACTGCAAAGACATCGGCGTTCGACTTTGCCTCGACATGGACGTCGGCACCATTCTTTATGGCTATGTCGCCCGCTGCCGCATGGATACCAATGGATTCATATGCTCCGCCCGTGGCTGTCACGTTAACGTCAGCGCCATCAATGGTCACATCGCCGCCGGTCCTGCCGTCTCCCGACGCTGTAATCACATCGTTCTGGGCCGTCGCATTCAGGGTGCCGTCGCCGGTAATGGCAAGGTTACCGTTCTTAACAGCAATGGCGCTCTGCCCGGCGTCGGCCGTGACGGTGTTGGTGCCCGTCACGCCGATGGTGAGGTTGCCCTTGGCGCCGATGGAGCCGCCGTCGTA
>CATYHY010000122.1 GCA_958407085.1 uncultured Collinsella sp.
GCGTCGGTTGTAAGCTGGCCCGCGGCGATAGCCTCGGCCATTACGCTCGCGATATGCGCATGATGGTGCTGCACCTCGACGAGCGGCAGATTGCATTTTCGCGCCTGCTCGCGCGCCCACTGACTCGATAGGTAGCTGGGGTGCAAGTCGCAGGCCAGCGCGGCGGGCGTCAAGTCGAAGAGATCTTCCAAGCGCGTGCGCGCGGCGTTCCAGGCATCGAAGGTCTCGCCGTTTTCGACATCGCCAATATGCTGCGACACAAAACAGGCCGCCTCGCCGTTCGCATCCTCGCGTGTGAATGCGATCGTTGCCTTTTGCTGTGGGCCGCAGGCGAGCACGCAGGACGGAGCGCCGTCGAGTGCCGGCAACGGCAACGGCCGAGGCGCATATCCGCGAGCGCGGCGCACGGGCATAACGACCCCACCGACCACGCGTACCACGGAGTCGTCGTAGCGCGAGAGGATCGCGCGGTCGTTGCCGAGCAGCGCGTCGGCAATGCCGGCGGCAACGAGGTGTTCCCAGGCAAGGTCGTCATCGGTCTCGATGGGCTCTTCGCTCAGGTTTCCGCTGGTCATGACCAGCGCGTGCATGTCATGCGACGCGGCAGCGGCAAGCAGCAGATGCTGAAGCGGCGTATAGGGGAGCATGACGCCGAGCTCGGGTAGATCGTGCGCGACGGATGGCGCGAGTGTAAGGGCGTCGGGGGAATCTCCCTCGCCAACAGCACACCGGCGCAACAGCACGATGGGGCGGATGCTGCCGGCCAGCACTCCGCGCTCGGCATCATCGACGTGGCACAGGCGTTCAGTATCGGCAAGGCTGCGCACCATAACGGCAAGCGGTTTGTTGCTGCGGCGCTTGCGACGGCGCAGCTCGACCACCGCCTGCTCATTGGCGGCGTTGCAGGCCAGATGGAATCCGCCCAGGCCCTTGATGGCAACAATACCGCCGCTGGCCAGCAGCTCGACACAGCGGTCAATAATGGCATCGCTGGTTTCGCGCGTGCTGCCGACGGCTGGAGTCGCCCCCGAGCCCCCGAGCTCCATGTCGCCCGCCGCCTCGCGCCAGGTAATATGTGGCCCGCAGTCAAAGCAGGCATCGGGCTGCGCATGAAAGCGCCGGTCAAGCGGGTTGCCATACTCTGCGGCGCACTCGGGGCACATGGGAAAGCAATCCATCGACGTGGCCGCTCGGTCATAAGGCAGCGACCGGATGATGGTAAAGCGCGGCCCGCAGTTGGTGCAGTTGATAAAGGGGTAGTGATAGCGTCGGTCGGCGGGGTCGAACAGTTCGCGCAGGCAGTCGTCACAGGTGGCGATATCGGGGGAGATGAGCGTCGTGTGCACGGTCTGATCCTGCGACGCTACGATACGAAAGGCCTGCTCATCGTCGGCATCCCAAGTGTCGGGCTTCAGGTCTGCAACAGCGACATGCTCAACGCGGGCCGCGGCAGGCGCGTGCTTCGACAGCGCGGCGACAAAGCCGTCGAGTGCCTCGACCGAAGCATGCGCCTCGATGTGCACGCCATCGCCCGCGTTGAGCACCCAGCCGCAAATGCCATGCGCCATAGCCTCGCGATACACAAATGGCCGCATGCCAACGCCCTGCACAATGCCCGTCACGTGAATATGCACATGCCGCATGCGACCCTCCTTCATTAAAACCTGTCCCTTTATGGCAGGTGCGCTGCGGGAAATCCCGTTACAGCCCCAGGCTTTGCTTGGTGGCGGCGCAGGTGAGCTCGCCGTGCTTAACGCCGCGCAGCCCCAGCAACCGGTCCGCCAGCTCGTAGACGCGTTTGCCGCGACCCTTGAGCGCAAGAATCTCCAGGCAGTTGTGGTGGTCCAGATGCACGTGCATGGTCGAGACAATCTCGTCGGTGTAGTCGTGCTGCACCTCGTCCAGACGGCGCGTCAGATCGCCGGTATGGTGGTCATAGATCATGGTGAGCGAACCGATGACCTGCTCGTCGGGCGTGCGCATCTGCTCCTTGGCGATCGAGGCGCGAATCAGATCGCGTACGGCCTCGGATCGGTTGGCCACGTCACCGCGGCGCGCGATCTGCTCGTCAAAGCGGCGCAGCAGGTCGTCGGGCGCGGTGACCGAAAAGCGGACCAGCTCGGAGCTGGAGCCGCTGCAACGGCAGCTCGCATCGTCGTCCGCACCGTAATCGTGCGCGTGCGCGTGCTCGTGCTCGGCCACGTTACACCAGTTTCACAGAGCCGACGGAGTTGTGATCTGCCTCGATGGCCTCCTCGTAGCCCTCGAGCGCATCGTGCGCCTCGTGCAGCGCAGACATGGCGGCCTCGAGCTTGGCGCCGATGCGCTCCATGTCAAAATTCTCGGTCGCATGCAGCAGCTGATGGCTCCACTCGTGAGCGAGCTCGATGGTGTCGTCGACCTGCTTGACGCTCATGGCAAGCTGGCTCATGTTCATTCCAACATCATGCATGGGAAATCTCCTTTTGTATGGGGCAGTTCAGTGGTTCAGATTTTACTACGCCCGCTCTGCGTGCAGCTGCATAAGAAAACGGGTACGAGTCTGTGCGACCCGCACCCGTTCACTGGGGGCTGTTTGTGACTACCATACTATCCGTGGTTGGACTCGGTGCATCTAGAAGTCCGGCGAGCGGTGCAAAAGCGCTCATAGACGGCGGGTAAGTAACAAGCGTATTACAGATGCTTCTCCAGCAGCGCCTGCAGCCTCGCCTTGGGCAGAGCGCCGACCGAGCGGTCAATTTCCTCGCCGTTCTTAAAGACAATCAGCGTGGGGATGCTCATGACGCCATATTTCATGGCCAGGTCCTGGTTGTCGTCGACGTTGCACTTGGCAACGGCAAGTTTGCCAGCCAGCTCGTCTGCCACCTCGTCAACGATGGGCGAGAGCGATCGGCAGGGCCCGCACCAGGGCGCCCAAAAATCGACTAGCACGGGCAGGCCGTCGTTAACGATGGAATCGAAGTTCTCGGGGGTAATCTGCTTAATGTCAGCCATGGTGACCTCCATAATGCGACGCGGCTCGGCCGCGTAAAACTCAGTACGACCGTGCTTATACCCAGCGGCCCGCAAAGCAACCACTCGCGGGCAGCTCTTTTATATAATGGTGGGCACGCAAACGATTGGAGAGCGCATGCCCACGTCACAAAGCCAGAAAAAAGAAGCCATCGCCCAGGCGACCGAGCAGGAGCTCGCATCGCTCGCGGGTCGTGGCGTGCGTATCGCGGGCAACGCGTGCTCGCCGATCGTGCTGGTCAAAGGCGATTTGGACGAGGCCGAGCGTTCGGGTGGCGAGCTTGCCGCCGGCCCGGATGGCGCGGCGTTGCGCAAGGCGCTTGGGGCCATCGGCTACGCGCCCGAGGATTTTTGCGTGCTGGCAAGCGTCGCCGGCGTGGGTGACGGAGCGGTCGCGGTGGGCGAGACTCTGCCGTGCGAGCTGTTCCGTGAGGCGCTTGAGGCTTTGGACCCCGAGGCGGTGCTACTGCTCGACAACAACGCGGCTGACGCCATGCGCGAGACCTACGCCGATATGCTCGTGGCAATCGATGACTTCGACACCGCCATGCTCAAGCCCGGCTTGGTCGCCCATGTGCAGGGTCGCCGCGTGCTCGCGCTCGACGGTTTTGAGGCGGCGCTCACTGACAAAGCCGCCAAGCAGCGCATGTGGGCATACATCAAGCAGCTGACCCCGGCGGCCGCTCCGCTGTAGCGGATTGGCGCCGGTGAGCGATTGCCTGGCGGGCAAGACACGCCGCGAGATCGGCGCCGCACTTCTACATCACAGCGCGCAGCTCAAACCGATCGCCGTTAATGCGGAACTGGCAGTTGCCGTTCATGCGTTCGACGGCAAGCTTAATGCTCTTGGTTCCAAAGCCGTGTCCGGTGTGCCCGGCTACGGGCATGCCGTCGACCATGCGCGGCGCGCGGTCAAACGTGTTGGAAACTAACAGCAGCAGCTGGCCGTCCTCTAATCGCAGGTCAAAGTCGACGAATCGCTTTCCCTGGGGCGCGGCGCTTGCGGCGGTGATAGCGTTTTCCAAGGCATTTGAGAGCACGCTAAACAGGTCGGCGTCACCTACGTGGATGGTTTCGGGTACGGCGGCGCGCAAGTTGGCGGTAATGCCGTTTCTATTGATATCCGAGTTAAATGACGAAAGCGCGATGTTTACGGTCTCGTTGGCGCAGAAGCGGCGTACGGCGGTGCGGTCGCCGGCTTCGCAGAGTTCGTCGATGCGATCGAGCGCCTCGTCGGTGTGGCCCTCTTCAATTAAAGCGGCCAGGCCGCGTAGAAAGTGGCGCATGTCGTGGCGAAGAATCGACAGCTCGCGCCCAGATTGACGCCAAGCCTCGAGCTCTTTGATGGCGACGCTGTCGCGGGTTTCGAGCATCCAGCGCTCTCTCTCGGCGGTTTCCTTTTCTTCGTATTCACGCAGGTAGACGGCGAGGAACATAAGGTAGAACGCGCAGAGCGCAAAGGCCAAAAACTCAACCGTCACCACCGAGCCCGAGTGGAACAGCGTGGTGTAGACGTTGGTGGCATAGTCAAAGACGTAATAGACGAGCGGCAGGATTAAAAGGATGCCCAGCTCGGTGGTGCTTTTAATCGCCAAGCGCGGACCGATGTCGCCGGCCCAATGCAGCAGGACGGCAAAGACGGCGAGTGTGGTCGCGATGCGCGCCAGATAGTACGCGATCTGAGAATCGGTTGCGGCAAATGCGGCGATGCCCATCCAATTGCTGAACTGGCAGCTCAGATAGGC
>CATYHY010000123.1 GCA_958407085.1 uncultured Collinsella sp.
GCGGGCTCCGTTATAATCGCCTAGAACATTAAATGGAAACGGGACGGGAGCCATATATGCGCCAGGGTTTCGACAACGCGAAGTATATCGAGCTGCAGGCTGCTCACATTAAGGAGCGCATCTCGCAGTTTGGCGGCAAGCTCTATTTGGAGTTTGGCGGTAAGCTATTCGATGACTATCATGCGAGCCGCGTGCTACCGGGTTTTGAACCGGACAGCAAGTTCCGCATGCTCAAGAGCATCGCCGACGATGTCGAGGTTATCATCGCGATCAACGCGAACCACATCGAGAAAAACAAGGCTCGTGGTGACCTGGGCATTACCTATGACGAGGATGTGCTGCGCCTGGTTGACCTGTTCCGCGGCAACGGCTTTGCCGTCGCGGCTGTGGTCATCACCCAGTACGCTGGCCAGCCTGCTGCTGATGTGTTCCGCAACCGCCTGAACGCGCTCGGTATTCCCGCCAAGCTGCACTATCCCATCGAGGGGTATCCGCACGATGTCGATCTGATCGTGTCCGACGATGGCTACGGCAAGAACGAGTTTGTCGAGACCACGCGTCCGCTCGTCGTGGTCACCGCTCCCGGCCCCGGCTCAGGCAAGCTCGCCACTTGCCTCTCGCAGCTCTATCACGAGCACAAGCACGGCACCGCCGCCGGCTACGCCAAGTTCGAGACTTTCCCGGTCTGGAATCTGCCCCTCACGCATCCGGTCAACATCGCCTATGAGGCAGCAACGGCCGATCTCGACGATGCCAATATCATCGACTCCTTCCACTTGGAGGCCTACAACAAGACCACGGTCAACTACAACCGCGACGTCGAGGCCTTCCCGGTGGTCCGTGCTCTGATGGAAAAGATCCTGGGCAAGAGCCCCTATCAGAGTCCTACGGACATGGGCGTCAATATGGTCGGCTTTGCCATCACCGATGACGATGCCTGCCGCGACGCTTCCAAGATGGAGATCGTCCGCCGCTACTTTACCGCGGTCGAAAATGTGCGCCGTACCGGCGTGGGCGATGAGCAAGTCGACCGTCTCAAGATTATTATGAAGAAAGCCGGCATCGATAAGAACTACTCACCGGCGCGCTCGGCGGCCCTCACCAGGGAGCAGCTGACGGGTGGTCCCGTGGGTGCCATGGTCATGCCCGATGGCTCCGTGGTGACCGGTAAGACCTCCACGCGCCTGGGCGCCGCAAGTTCGCTCATTATGAACGCCCTCAAGCATGTCTCGGGCGTCGACCTTGAGCTCGAGGTCATTAGCGATGAGGCGATCGAGCCCATCAGCAAGCTCAAGACGCATTTCCTGGGCAGCAAAAACCCTCGCCTCCACACCGACGAGACGCTTATGGCGCTGTCGATCACCTCGGCCACGAGTGAGACGGCCGCTCGCGTCCTTTCGGGCCTGGAGCAGCTGCGCGGTTGCGATGCCTTCTTTAGCGTGATTATCTCGCCGACGGACGAGACGGTACTGCGCAAACTGGGTATCAACGTGTGCTGCGAGCCCAAGTTTGAGCGCCGCGGTTTCTTCCACCGCTAAGTTTGAAGCACCGCGGTAATTGCATTGCATTTTGGCCGTATCGGGTTGGCGCCCGGTACGGCTTTTTGATCAATAAAGCGCCTATTTCGGCGAAAAATAGCCGTTTACCTGCCTAGAAACAATTTGAGCGGTATACAATAACCGTAACTGTTTCATCCTTAGCGGGATGCCGCATGATGGATATTACCTGCCATCGTGAGGTGTGTCGGTCGCGCACGGCGCGTTAGATGCTCGTGCTCGGTTTGAGGAGGCTGCTATGGCGGGCAAGGGTCGTGCGAGTGTCAACGATATGAAGCGTGTTGAGGTGCTGGTGTTGATGGAAATCGACCAGCAAACCGAAGACAATGGCGGGCCGTATGGTTTCTCGCGCAAAACGCTTGCCGAGCGCGTGGGGGTTTCGCCGTATCGTGCCCGCGCCGCAATCGATCGCTTGGATTCCGAAGGCATGATTGATGTCGTCTCGCGTTATAGCGACGACGGCGGTCAGCTTGCAAATGGCATTTGCCTCACCGAACGTGGCGAGTGGTATCTTGAGGGCGTCCGTACCGGCATGCTCGTTCAAGAAATGCTTGAGGACGAGGTTGCTGATCGATAGCAGCATGTAACCCTTGCCATAGCGACGCCGCCTGGGAAACCGGGCGGCGTTTTGTTTCAAGATTGAGAAATGCAATCGCACGCGAGAAAAATTGCGAACGGTCCGCGGCGCGAGTATTACAATGAAGACCCGTAAGATGTGGATAAACAACTTCTACGGGAAGCGCAGGTAACTCAATATGACCAAGCATGTGTTCGTAACCGGTGGCGTGGTTTCGTCCCTGGGCAAGGGTATCACCGCGGCCTCGCTGGGCCGTCTGCTCAAGTCGCGTGGCTACAAAGTAACGATGCAGAAGGCCGACCCGTATCTGAACGTCGACCCCGGTACCATGAGCCCGTTCCAGCATGGTGAGGTCTTCGTTACCGAGGATGGTTACGAGTCCGACCTGGACCTGGGTCATTACGAGCGCTTTATTGATGAGAACCTGACCCGCGATTCCAACTTTACGACCGGTGCCATCTACAAAAGCCTAATCGCCCGTGAGCGTCGCGGCGACTTTTTGGGCGGTACCGTGCAGGTGATTCCCCACGTCACCAATGCCATTAAGGACAAGTTCCGCCGCATCGAGGAGCAGACCGGCTCCGATGTGGTCATCACCGAGCTGGGCGGCACGATCGGCGACATCGAGTCGCAGCCGTTTGTTGAGGCCATCCGCCAGTACCGCAAGGAGGCCGGCCCCGAGAACGTCTGCTACATCCACGTGTCACTCGTTCCTTATATCGCCGCCGCCCACGAGGTCAAGACCAAGCCCACGCAGCATTCCGTCAAGGAGCTCCGCAGCTTTGGTATCCAGCCCGATATCATCGTGCTGCGCTCCGACCACCATATCGATGACGCTATCCGCGGAAAGATCGCAAGCTTCTGCGACGTCGACACCGATTGCGTCTTTACCAACGAGGATTGCGCGAGCATTTACGATGTTCCCCAGCTGCTTGCCGAGCAGGACTTTGACCTGCGCATTTGCGAGCGCCTGGGTCTGGATCCGCGTGAGCGCGACATGAGCGAGTGGAACGAGTTCCTGCGCAAACAGAATCACGCCAACCATCACGCCGACAAGGTGAAGATCGCCGTCGTGGGTAAGTACACGCAGCTGCCCGATGCGTACCTGTCGGTTATCGAGGCCCTGCACCATGCGGGCGTCTTCTACGATCGCCATGTGGACGTCCAGCTGGTCGACGGCGAGAGCCTCGACGAGCAGAATGTCTCCGAGGTTCTGGGCGACGCCTCGGGCATCCTGGTCCCCGGCGGCTTTGGCAAGCGCGCCCTGGAGGGCAAGATCCTCGCGGCCGAGTTTGCCCGTGAGCACAAGATTCCGTATCTGGGCATTTGCCTGGGTATGCAGGTGGCCGTGTGCGAGTTCGCCCGCAACGTCGTCGGCCTTGCCGGCGCCAGCTCCTCCGAGTTCGATCCGGACGGCCCGTTTAGCGTCATCGATCTGATGAGCTCGCAGGAGGACGTGACCGAGAAGGGCGGCACCATGCGCCTGGGCGCCTATCCGTGCAAGCTCGCCGCCGATACCCTTGCTCGCGAGGCATATGGCGAGGAGCTCGTCTACGAGCGTCACCGTCACCGCTTTGAGTTCAACAACGCCTTCCGTGACCAGCTCGAGGACGCCGGTTTGGTTATCTCGGGTCTGTCGCCCGACGAGCGCCTGGTCGAGATGGTCGAGCTGCCGCGCGACGTGCATCCGTGGTATGTGGCAACCCAGGCTCATCCCGAGTTCAAGAGCCGCCCGACCAACCCGCAGCCGCTGTTCCGCGAGTTCGTACGCGCTTCGATCGGCCAGCACGAGGGTGTCGACCGTCTGCAGGTGACGCCCATGAACCTCGCTACGGACTAAGGGTGCCGGCGAATAAGGAACATACCGAAGCTACTCCCTCGTCGCTCGCCGTGGCGGCGGGGGAGTATCTCGATTACCTCGCGGTCGAGCGGGGTTTGGCGCGCAACACGATTGCGGCCTATCGTCGTGACCTGACGACGTACTGCGCCTATCTGGAGCGGGCGGGTATTGTGTCTTTTGAAGAGGTGACTCGTCAGGTCGTGGAGGGCTTTGTCGCCGACCGTCGCGATGGGGGCTATTCCGATGCCTCGGTGGAGCGTGCGCTTGCAGCCGTGAAGGGCCTGCATGCCTTTTTGGTGCGCGATGGGGCTGTAGCCCAAAATCCAACGGCGGCGTTGCGCCTGCCTAAAAAGGCTGAGCGTTTGCCGGAGTATCTATCGGTGGAGGATGTCTCGGCTCTGCTCGATCAAGACTTCCCCGAGGGCGAGATGGGCTTGCGCGACCATGCCATCTTGGAAGTGCTCTACGGATGCGGTTTGCGTGTGAGCGAGTTGGTGGGGCTCGATGTGGGCGATATCCATATTGACGATGGCTTTGTACTCGTTCGCGGTAAGGGCTCAAAGGAACGCCTGTCCCCGCTGGTGGGAAGCGCGGCGCGAGCTCTGATGCTCTATGTAACTGAGGGACGTTCTCGCTTGGCGGCCCATGCCCGCGGAACCGAGACCTCGGCGGTCTTTTTAAATAAGAACGGACGTCGCCTGTCGCGCCAGGCCG
>CATYHY010000124.1 GCA_958407085.1 uncultured Collinsella sp.
TCCCTCCCAAGTTGACCTTCTCGAGGTCGTCGCCCTTGTGGCGTTAGGGCGGAAAAATAATAAGAAGCCTTCGCGCTGCGGAATGATTTTGGAAACTAAGTACGGGACCCGCCCAAACCGTCCTGCTCAATCGCCCTTGTGGCGTTGGGGCTGAAAGGGTGGGACGCGTGGGTTACTTGGTTGTTAGGGTTAGCAGGTCGTTGGGGGTTTCGAGGTTGTAGGTGGCATTTGGGATGTCTTGGTGTGATCCCCATGCTGCTCTGGCAAAACTGACCCCTGCCGAAGTTGCGCATTGTTCGTCGTAGACAGTGTCGCCAACGTAGACGACGTTGCCAGGATTCGCGCCCGTACGCCGGAGATATTCGAGCATGGGTGCGGGTGCCGGTTTATGTTCGGTTGTGTCTTCGACAAGGATGATGTGCTCAAAATACCTATCGAAACCAAGGGGTGCAATTTCTTTTGCGTATTCGTCGCGCGCACGTGAGGAGATGATGCCAAGTTTGCAGCCGCTATCGGCGAGTGTTGCGATGACTTCAGGCAAACCTGGAAACACGCTGATGGTGCTTTTAAAACTGGCGGCAACTTGGCACCAGCGATCCAAAGTTGCCTGTGAGTAGATCCCAAGTTTCTCAAGGGCGTTCTTGCCGGGTATGCCGAGGGCAAATTCAAGCTCGTGTCGGGGGAGCGTTTTGCCGGTTTCTTCTTGGACAATCTGGCCAAGCGATGACAGCACGCTTTCTTCTGTATCTGCCAATGTCCCATCAACGTCAAATACGATATGGTCAAAGTGCTTCATATGATTGCTCCTCTCTGTTGTTTGCCTGCAAGTTTGATGCAGTGACAGAAGAAGGGCTAGCGGGATTTCTGCCTGGTGCTATCGAGATTCTGCCTCGCTGCTCGATAGCTCGAAGGAGTGCACCCCATTTGTTCTTTAAATACCTGGCCAAGATGGCTCGCTGTTATAAATCCGCATTGGCGCGCGACTGTCTGTACCGTTCGCGTGGTGTGTGCCAAAAGTTCGCAAGCACGGTTTATGCGGTATGCGCGTAGATATGCCGCCGGGGTCGTTCCTGCACAAGTTTCGATAATGCGGTAACACTCTCTTTCGCTTACGCCGGCTGCAGATGCCATCTGAGGCACATCTATAGCGGCTGCATAGTTTGCGCGGATAAAGTCCAGGATTGCCTTGAACTGTACGTCGCGGCTGGTCATCCAAGAGGCGCCGTCGGAAGAAAAGAGCGGTTCGGCCTTGGCGTTAATCTGAATCCAGAGCTCTGACAAACTATTTCGAAGCGCCATCTCGTTCTGCGGCCGTTGAAGGTCGTGGCTAAAGGAGCTCTTCAGCAAATCGATAAAGGGCATATCGTCGGGATTGGTGGGCGACCATTTGAGCACATCGACGCCTCGACATTGAAGCAATGGATTGATGTAACGCTTTTGGAGACGTCCCGCGGGATCGCCGAGCATCGACGGCTGAAAGATATGCAGCATTTGAATGGCTGGCGCCGAATTGGGTGATTGCAGCGTGCTGTGCAAAACGCCGCCGTTGATAAAGCCGGCGGACCCTTCCTCAAAGCGTACGTGCTCATGAGCCGCGCGCGTTCGATAGTCAATCGCTCCCTGCTCCATGTAGAAAAGCTCAACTTCGGAATGCCAGTGCCAGGGGACGGAATTGCCCGGATAGCGAGCGAATTCTGCGCGTTCGGCAATATAGGGCCAGTCTTCGGCGGTCTCGGGAAACGCTTCCTCGCGTCCTCCGCGGTGCAATTCTATGTGATCCATGTTTCGCATGGCATCAGTATAAAGCGCGATGGGCTTAGATTGCTCTTGCCTGTTCGGGGAACGCCTTGTCTAGGGATGCTTGGAGCTTTTCGAACGATGCTCGCAAGTTGTGGCTCTGGTCGGTTGAGCGTTTGGCTTTTGTGGTGGGGGAGTCGAGGAAGCCGTTTCTCTGTGTCGGGGGGAAGGAGAAAAGGTTCGCATGATTTAGGGATGGCTGCTGTGCTGCGTCATTGGAAGAATGCATGCTTATGCGGCCTCCTCGATGTCCACCAAAAGGTTGCGCACGGGGTGTGCTGCTAGATCCCGTGCGCTGGCAGTATTATGCCGCGGTTGCTGCAAAGAAGCGCTAAAGAAAGGCTTAACCTGGTTTGGTGTTACGATGAAACCGCAGGTCAAGGCTATTGAGTAACACTCTTGAAAGGTTTTGAGCTTAAGGGCTTTCTAAGGTTTGTGGCGTAGACGTGGCGCGGACGTGCGGAGCGTGTGAATGCTCGCTGTTAGCGCTGCGGCTCTGCAGCCCGTACCTGCTCGATGACCTTTTCCATGGTGGCATCGATGCGGTCTTTCTTGAGCTCGCATTCCCAGACGGTGATGGGCGTCCAGCCCATTTGGGTAAGTGCGTTGATGGCAGCGCGGTCGCGCTCGACGTTGCGACGGAACTTTGCCTCCCAAAACTCAACGTTGCGCTTGGGCTGGCTAGGGTTGCACTTGGGGCAGCGATGCCAAAAGCAGCCGTTGACGAAGATGGCGATCTTGCGCCCGGGAAAGGCGATATCGGGTTTGCCGGGAACCTTCCATTCCAAGCGATAGCCCGTAAGGCCCGCGGCGCGCAGGCGCTGGCGTACGAGCAGCTCGGGCTTGGTGTTGGCGCGCTTGTTACCCTTCATGGACTTTTTTATAGCGGCGCGACGGCGCACGAGTTCACGTTCGTCGGCGGAAAGGTCCGAGGTGTCGATGCCGTCCAGCAGGCCAGGCTTGGGACGCTTTTTGCTGCGGCGCTTCGGTGCGCGCTTGGGTTTGGTGGCGGGCTCGTCGGCCGTGGTGGCCTCGGCGTCGTTGGCAGTGCCGTTGGTCTCAAGCCGATCTTCCTTCAGCTCAATCAGAGCATCGATAAGCCCCTTATCGGCGGGCATCCATTCCACCGTGGCAAGCGAAGTGCGCGGAATCCAGCGGATATCGAGCTGGCGGTCGTGCTTCTGGGGCTCGTCGGACTCTTTAGCCAGCGAGCAGTAGTAGCACTCCATGGAGAGATGAAAATCGGGGTAGTCATACTCAACGGTGTAGAAATCGCGCAGGTTGTTGACCTTCACCTGCAGCTCTTCCATGAGCTCGCGGCGCACGGCGTCCTCGGGCGTCTCGCCGCGCATGAGCTTGCCACCTGGGAACTCCCAAAGTCCCTGCATGTCGCCATAGCCGCGCTGCACGGCCAGTAGCTCGTCGGATCCTTCCTTGCGAATGATCCCAGCGGCAACATGAACAGTCTTCAACAGGAGTCCTCCCTCAACATCAACAAGTGGCAGGGTAGTCTTTTTGGGACGGGGCTTTTTAGCTGCCCTATGTCAAATGCCGCCTCATGCTTCGAAGGTTTCAGATGGGGTAGCTAAAAAAGCCCCGTCCCAAAAAGACTACCCGTACCTTACACAACGGTAAGGCAAGCGTAAGCCATATCGATGGTAGCCGACTCGTCTTCTTGCGACTATAGATGCCGTAGACTAATCGCAAGAAAGGACTCGGTATGCAAACCACGCACATGGCGACCCCGGTACTGGAGGTCGCGCATCTCGAAAAGGTATATGGAGCGCTGGGCAACGTGACCCGTGCGCTCAACGACGTCAGCTTTACCGTCAACCGCGGTGAATTTGTTGGCATCATGGGCGCTTCGGGCTCGGGCAAGTCGACGTTGCTCAACTGCGTGTCGACCATCGATAGCGCCACGAGCGGCACGATCCGCATCAACGGGCAGAACGTAACACGCATGAAGCAGGCTAAGCTTTCGCAGTTCCGCCGCGAGGAGCTGGGCTTTATCTTCCAGGACTCCAACCTGCTCGATACGCTCACGGCACGCGAGAACATCGCCCTGCCGCTCACCATTGCCCGCACAAACTCGGCAGAGATCTCGACCCGCGTGCAGGATGTGGCAGCGCGCCTGTCCATCAGTCAGGTGCTCGACAAGTATCCCTACCAGATGTCCGGCGGCCAGCAGCAGCGCGTTGCCGCGGCTCGCGCGCTCGTCACCGACCCCACCATGATCATGGCCGACGAGCCTACCGGCGCCCTCGACTCCAAAAGCGCCCGCCTGTTGCTCGAGAGCCTAGAGGCCCTCAACCGCCGCCTGCGCGCCACCGTGCTCATGGTCACGCACGACAGCTTTGCCGCCAGCTACACGAGCCGCGTGCTGTTTATCCGCGACGGCAAGATCTTCACCGAGCTGCGCCGCGGCGACACCGACCGCCGAGAGTTCTTCGACCGCATTATGGAGGTCGTTGCCATGATGGGCGGTGAGGGCTCCGATGCTCTGTAAACTCGCTTGGGGCAACGTCCGCCGCGCCGGCCGCGACTACCTCGTCTACCTTTTGACGCTCACCCTGGGCGTCACGGTCTTCTATGCCTTTAGCACCATCTCGATGCAGGTCGACATCGCCGGCATCGATGAAGAGGGCTTGGCGCAGGTTATGGGCAGCATGCTCGGCGACCTGACGTACTTTTTGGCCGGTGTCATGGCCTTTTTGATGGTGTATGCCAATAACTTCATCATGAAACGCCGCAAGAAGGAGTTTGGCCTGTA
>CATYHY010000125.1 GCA_958407085.1 uncultured Collinsella sp.
GCGGCGTCCTGAAAACGACCGCCCTGCTGCGACGTCTCGCGCTCATATGCCATCAGATCGTCAAAGTAGGCATTGACGACCTCGCGCGGATTGAGGCCCAAAAAGCGAGCATAGCTCGAAATCATGCCCTGCGCATAGCCGCGCGGCGGCATCGAAGCAAAGTTACCGGTCTCGAAAAACTCGATGATCTGCGGCCTGATTTTGATGGTGTTGGCGACTTGCTGAATGGAAAGGCCCATTCGGCGACGCTGCTCGAGCAGCATGTCACCAAAGCGTGCAGCCATCAGAATCCTCCAAACTCACGATCTTCACGTGCCATCTCGGCGTCGACAGATTCCAGCGCGGCAAGCCCCTCCTCGTCCAGCAGGACCTCGCGCGGCTTGGAACCGTCGGGCGGACCGACGACACCCTTTTCTTCCAGCATGTCCATAATACGCCCGGCGCGCGCATAGCCAACCTTCAGACGACGTTGCAGACCAGATGTGGAGCCAAGCTGCGATTCCACCACAATATGGGCGGCTTCCCAAATGAGAGGATCATCGTCTTGCGGCTCGGCGACTCCGGTGCGGACAATGCCGCCGCCACCCGCCATGGACATGGAAGCGGGCGCCACGGCAGACAGGATCTCCTCGTGGTAGTCGGGCTCGCTCTGCGACTTGACGAACTCGACAATCTCGTTGATTTCGTCATCCGAGACAAAGCAGCCCTGGATACGGCGAGGCTTGCCCCAGTCGACCTTTGAGAACAGCATGTCGCCCAAACCAGTGAGCTTTTCGGCGCCCATCTGATCAATGATGACGCGCGAGTCGATACCCGTGGCGACGTTAAAGGCGATACGGTTGGTAATGTTTGCCTTGATGAGGCCCGTCACCACGTTAGAGCTCGGACGCTGGGTCGCCACGATAAGGTGGATACCGGCGGCACGGCCCAGCTGGGCGATACGCACAATCGACGCCTCGACGTCCTTGCCGGCAACCATCATCAGGTCCGAAAGCTCGTCGATGATGATGACCAGGTAGGGCATCTTTTGCGGCGGGTTATCGTAATGCTCAAACTCGCCGGCGGCCTGCTTTTCGTTATAGGTCGAGATCTTGCGCACGTTCAGGCGCTCGAAGACCTTCAGGCGGCGCTCCATTTCGGACACCGCCCACTGCAAGGCGCTCGCGGCCTGCTTGGGCTCGGTCACTACGGGCACGTAAAGATGCGGCAGGCCGTTATAGCCTGCGAGCTCGACGCGCTTGGGGTCGACCATGATCAAGCGAACGTCCTCGGGGAGCGCGCGCATGAGCAGGGTCGTGATGATGGAGTTGATCATGACCGACTTACCGGAACCCGTGGTACCGGCGATCAGCAGGTGGGGCATCTTGGCGAGGTCAGCGACGACCGGCGTGCCCTCTGCGTCGCGGCCGATGGCAAGCTCGAGCGGACCGCCCTTAACATAGGGCAGCACGTCGCCCAAGTTGACGTTCTGACGCTTGCGATTGGGAATCTCGATACCCACGAGCGAGGTGCCGGGAATCGGCGCAAAGATACGCACGGACTGAGCAGCAAGCGACAGCGCGATGTCGTCCTCAAGGCTCGAAATCTTGCTCACGCGCTCACCCTCGCCGGGCTGCAGCTTAAAAGTCGTCACCGTGGGGCCGGCAATCCAGCCGACAACGCGAGCGCTACGGCCAAACTCAAGCAGCGTGGACTGCAGCGACTCGGCGGTCTGTTCCAGCTCCTTGTCCGAAGACGCGGCAGAAGCGGACTGAGGGTTTGCATGCAGGATTTCGAGCGGCGGAAGCTTAAGGCCGTCCTCTTCTTCGCCCTCGTTATCCGCGGGGGCATTGTCCGCTCCCCCATCGCTCGAAATAGACGCCTCGACAGCGCCCGCGACAGCCGTATCGGCAACCTTGGGATGCTTGAGGAAATCAGGAATTTGAGGGGCGGCCGAGACGGGATTCACGGCGAACGGCGGCTCGGACTCGTCGACCTTGTCCGGATCGTCCTCCATCGAAAGCTGACCGGTCACTTGGCCGCGCTTGGCATGGCGGCGCGGCAGCAAGGTGGTTTTAGCAGTCTCGAGCGGGGACTCGTCATCATCGTCATCACCCTCGGTAAGCTCAATCTCGCTCTCGGACCAAGACGGGTCGGGCTCACTCGTATTGAGCTTGGGAGCCGTCTTACCTTTCTTAGCGTGACGACGCGGCAGCAGCGTCGTCTTGGCGCGCTCGGCCTCCACGGCATCGGACACGTCGACAAACGGATCCTCGTCCTCGTCGTCATCGTCCAAAACCAGGTCATCATCGTTGCCCATCACCGTGGTCACGGCGATATCGGAGCCCTTTTGACGAAGAATGCTCAGGTGCGGACGGGCAACGCCGGGCACCGACAGGGCTTCGTCGTCACCCCACGGACTCGCGTTGACGTCGGCACGACGGCGCTCGGCAAAATCGGCCGCACGGTCGCGGGCAGAGCGCAAAACGCCGCCCACCGAAAAGCCGATGATGACAAAGCCAACGACGGCCAGACCCAATAGGACCACCATTGCGATAGGCTTACCCAGGGCATTCTGCAATGCACTCGCAATAAACGCACCGATGTAGCCACCCGAAGCGGACAGGTTTTGCAGCGTGAACATAAGGTCGCACGAGTCGCTCGTACCCGGCACCATCAGCGAAAGAATGGAGACGACGGCGATAAAGACCACGGCACCGCCCGCAACAGAGCGCTCGTTGAGCGGCGAATCCTCGCCTAAAAAGAGCGTGGCGGCAAACAGCAAAATGACAATCGGCAGCACGTAGGCGCCCAGACCAAAGCCCAGGTGGTAGAAACCGGCAACCGCAGCCGTAACGGGTGCGGTCGCCGGCGAAATCACGGCAATGAAGGACGCAATCGCCAAAACGGCAATGACCACGCCGGCGATATCGCGGTTGGCCGAAGGCTCGACCAGGGGCTCAAAATCGTCGAAGTCGGCCTCGTGACCTTTATTGGCACGAAGATGGGAACCGGCACCCTTAGCAGATGCCGGTTGGTTGTTGGCTTTATTGCCTTTGGCGTTTTGTGCAGATCCGCGCGCCAAACTAAACCTCCATGACGACCGGGATGATCATCGGACGAGTGCGCGTACGGCTCCAGATAAAGTTAGAGAGTGAGTCGCGCACGGCCTTGCGAATGGCATCGGAACCGCTGCTGGTGAAGCTGAACTTGCCCTTCTCGATCGTCTTCATAATGGATGCGGAGGCATCCTCGGAGAACTGATCGTCGATGGCAAAGGAGACGCCGCGGCCCGAGAACTCGATAGCCTCGATCTTCTTGTGCTTGAGCGAAACGATAGCGACAGCCGTGACCATACCGTCGTTGGCAAGCTTCTGACGATCGCGCAGGACGATGGGGTCGGTATCACCGATGCGCAGTCCGTCGACATAGACGACGCCAGACTCGACAGGCGTACCGCGCTTGACGATACCGCCACGCATCTCGAGCGTATCGCCGTTATCGAGGATAAAGATATGATCGTCCTTGATGCCCATCTTGCGAGCCAGCTGGGCATGGGCGCGCAGATGCACGGCTTCACCGTGAACCGGCATAAAGTACGTGGGCTTGGCCATGGCCATCAGGAGCTTGAGCTCCTCCTGGCTACCGTGGCCCGAGACGTGGACAAGAGCGCGGTTCTTATCCCACACGTCGCAACCGAGCTTGGCCAGGCTGTTGACGACCTGCTGGACGGCTTTCTCATTGCCGGGAACAGGAGTTGCCGAGAGGATGACGGTATCGCCCTCGTGGATAGAGAGCGTCTTGTGCTCGCCATTGGCCATGCGGGACAGGGCCGACAGCGGCTCGCCCTGAGAACCGGTGCACATGACGACGATCTTGTCGTCGGGCAGGTTATCGATATCGAAGGCATCGATGATATCGGCATCGTCGATGTTGAGGTAGCCCAGCTCGCGCGCGACGCGGGTGTTGGTGAGCATGGAGCGACCGGTCACAACGACCTTACGGCCGCACTTGCGGGCGGCATCGCAGATCTGCTGCAAACGATGGATATGGCTCGAGAACGAAGCGACGAACACGCGACCCGGGGCGTTCTTGATGGCATGCAGTAGGTTGGGACCAACCTCGGCCTCGGACTTGGTAAAGCCGGGAACCGTGGCATTGGTGGAGTCGGACAGCAACAGGTCGATGCCCTGCTTGGCAAAGCGGCTGATAGCGGCATAGTCGGGCGTGACACCATCGATGGGCGTCTGGTCGAGCTTAAAGTCGCCAGTGTGCATAACGGTGCCCTGATTGGTGCGAATGAACACGCCCAGAGCGCCGGGGATGGAGTGCGTCATCGAGAAGAAGTCGAGCGAGATGCCGCCGAGGTTGACATGGCTGCCGCCCTTAACCTCGCGGAACTTGGGTGCGCGGATGCGGAACTCAGAAAGCTTGCCTTCGATAAAGCCAAGCGTCAGCTTGCTCGAGAAGATGGGCACCTTGTTGTTGAGGTCCTGCAGCAGATACGGAAGCGAACCGGTGTG
>CATYHY010000126.1 GCA_958407085.1 uncultured Collinsella sp.
TCCGCCACCCCCGCATTTGCTTCTATGGGTTTCGTTCGATAAAGGAGGACACCATGAAGACAACGTTCAAAAAGTCCGTACTCGCATTTCTGACATGCGTTCTGGCGCTCGCCTTTGCCCTGACGGGCTGCAGCGGCGGCGGCAAAGACCCCAAGGCCAACTTCGTCGGCAGCTGGCAGTACTCGGGTGGAACCTTGGATGGCGAAGAGCTCACCGATGAGTACATGGATATGCTCGAAGAGTGGGGCGTCAACTGCATCCTGATCCTCGATGAGGACGGCACGGGCACCCTCGACCTGTTCCTTGAGGTTGTCGACCTTAAGTGGGAGGCCAAGGACGCCACCACCGCAACCGTCACCGCCGAAGATGAATCGCACGATCTGAAGCTCAAGGACGACAAGCTCGTCCTGGAGGTGGACGGCGACAAGTTTATCTTCACCAAGTCCGACAAGGATCTGTCCGGTACGGTAAAGAAGGATCGCGAGAACGCCGAGAAGGAAGAGGAGATCGATGAGGCCGTCGAAGACGACGACGTCCAGAGCATCGAAATCTCCCCCGCCGTCACCGTCGCCGATGACGACCTGTGCACCATCACCATCACCGAGAAGTTCAAGGACGACTGGGGCGACATCGGCTTTGTCGTCAACATCACCAACAAGAGCGACAAGGACCTGACCTTCTACGCTCCTTCCGGCAAGACCAACGTCAACGGCACCATGAAGGACCCCTGGTTCTCGGCTCACCTGATGCCCGGCACCAACGCCACCGAGGAATTCACGTTCTCGAACGGCGAGCTTGACAGCCTTGACGACCTGGTCAACACGACCATCGGCATCGACGCCTATCTGACCGATTCCTACGAGGACGTCGCCTCTTACACCGCGACCATCGCGTAACGACAGACACCGACAGCCGCGGATTGGCGGACATATCCGCGCACACCAGACGGGGCCGCAGGAGTTGATCCTGCGGCCCCGTCGTTTTTATGCCGATGCGTAACGAGCGCTAGCGCTCCATGTTGGGAACGATGCTGCCCTCGGTTACCGCATGCACGGCCAGGCGCATGATGTTGTCGTAGCCGGTCTTGCTTAGGATCTCCGAGATGCGACGCTTGATGGTGCCCTCACTCATAAACAGCTCGGCCGCGATCTCGCGGCGGCTTTTGCCCTCGCAGGCAAGGCGCAAAATCGACAGCTCGACATCGTCGAGCGCCGCCGTACCCGAAAAAATGCTCTCGGGCGGCTTGGGAAACGTGCAATAGCCCGCCAGCGTGGAGCGCATCACGGCGAACAGCTCGTCGATACCGACGTTCTTGTACACAAAGCTATCGACGCCCGCCTCGCGGGCTTGATCGACAAAGGTGATCTCGGGCATGCCGGTCATGATAATGATGCGACACTCGGGCAGCTGCTCCTTGATGCGCGCCGCCGCCACGATGCCGTTTGAATCGTGTTCGGTGCACACGTCCATCAGTATCATGTCCGGGCGCTCCTTGAGCGCGACACCTAAGGCATCGGAGGCATCGGCGATGGCGGAAACAACGGTCATATCGGGCTGGTCGCCAACGGAGCGCGCCAGGCTCTCGCGCAGGATGGCCTGGTCTTCGACGATTAACACGCGGATCATGAGCTTCTCCTTTGGGACGTGTCGTTGGCGTTAAGCGGGATGGACACCGCAAGCGTAAAGGGCGGGGCGGCGTGGACCTCCAGGCTACCACCCAGATTCTGTGCGACATGCCTCATACCTGGAATACCCGTTCCCTCGCGATACGATACGGGAGCCGGGGACCCGTCGTTAGAAATCGTCATGCGCGCGACGGCGCCAGCATCCGCCCCCTCCTGCCACAGATGCACGTGGACCCGATGCGCCTGCGCATGCTTGGTGGCATTGGTCGAGGCCTCACGGATAATCTGCAAAAATGCGGCGGCGACACGCGCGTCCTCAGGCAGCGCACCCTCAACATCGATCTGCACGCTCACCAGGCCAAAAGCGTGGGCGATATCACCCAGCTGCTCTGCAGGCTCACTGGCACCACCACTGCGCAGGTCGGCGGCGATCGAGCGCAGCAATGGGTCAATCTGCTCGAGCGACTCGTCGTCCAGGCGCCCCTCCTCCAAATAGCGATGGAGGATGGACAGGCGCTGCCCGATCACGTCGTGCACGCGGGCACGCATGCGCAGGTAGGCCGCATTGTCGGCAACTTTTTTGACCTCTTCGATCTGGGCCTGGAGTTCTTTGCCCGCAAGCTCAAGCAGGTGATTGGCTTGCGCCAGGCGGTCGTGGGCATGCGCATACTCCGTCACATCCAGCCCGATAATGCGCTCAAAGAGGCGGCCCGAAACCATAACCTCGTCGTGCACAAATAGGCGAATCTCGGCGGGAGAAATCTCGATCACCGCACGAGCCTCACCAAAACGGTCCAAGTTAATCCACACACGGTTCCTGCTGCTTTCGGGCATTTGCATGCTCAGTTTGCGCAGGTCGTTCCATGTGCTGCTCATGTCGCCCAGGTCGGTGGGCATATGGAGCTCTACGAGGTTTTTGCGCATGCAGCGGTTCATGAGCAGCGGACGGCCCCTCGGGTCCAGATACAGGATGCCCACGGGAATCACGTTGATGGTCTCGATCGTCGAGAACATGGTGATATCTTCCTGGCGGTTACGGACGTCCATCAAGAGCGCCGCGATGGAGCGGAACAGGAAGAACGCTCCCTCTGCGATAAGGACAACGGTCCACGCCGAGCCCGTGGCAAAAACCACCGGTGGTGTAACGGCGACAACAAGCAACAGTTCGGCCAGCATGACGAGGCGACGATAGTGCACCATAAGTACCACGCCATAGGCAAAGATTGCAGCATTGAGCCACAACGCTCCGCCCATTGCCCTGGCGCAAACGTCAAGCGGCGCCACCAGATACGAGCCAGACGACGCGAATAAGATGAGCGCCGAAATCATCAGGTGAAGCACAAGACTCGCCTCGTAGGCGCAAATCACCTTACGGTTATAGGACGAGCGGCGCGATGCGATGAGCGGGACGTGGATCGTCTGCAGGCACGCAGCCAGGGCAAAGACAACATCGAGCGCAACGATTTGGGGAAGGATGAGCGAAACCTGCATCGTCACTCACCCGCCCTCGGCATCAAGACGATCATGCGCAGCTGGCCGGGCTCGCCCTCAAGGCGGTATGCCACGTTGCGCCCTTGCAGAGCGCTTTCGAGCTCTTGCGCAGCGGGCGTCTGCGAAAGATCTTCATCATCGTTGGAAAAAAGCGTGGCGCGCAGCTCGACACTGCATCGGTCATGGTCGCCCAAGTGATACATAAGCGCCGGATGGTCGGTGGTGTAGGCAAAAAACGCAAAGTCATACACGCAGTCGTACAGGGCGCTTACCGTACTGGCGTGCAACGGGCGCCGTATGGCGATAATCGAGGCGCAATCGATATCGATGGTGCGCAGGTCGCTTGCGAGCTCGTTGGCGATGAGCTGAATGCGGTCGCGATCAAAGCCGCTCTCCCCGTGCTGTGCCAACGTGAGCGACCCCTTACGCTTGCAATAGGCGACGAGCATCTTGGCGCGCTGCAGCATGCGGTAACGCTCGTGCGAAGACGCTTCGTCGGTCAACGGCGGCAGCGAGCTCAGCAGGTCGTACATCCCTTCGAGCGCGCGGGCAAGCGCCTGGTCCACGTCTTGGACCAGCAGGGTCTCGGCCTCTTGATCTGCCAAATGCGTCTTAAGGTCGTAGTCGGCGGCGAGCAGCTCGTTTTGGCGTTGCAGCTCCATGCGGCGATGTGCCAGTTCACGGTTAAGCTCGTTGAGCTCCGACACGTCTTGGGCAAGCAGGGCCGATCCGCCCAGCAGTGGAAAGGCACGGTACATTACATCGGGATCGGACGCCACGGCAAAGGCATGGGCGCGGCCGTGCTCCTGGGTCCGCAACTCCTCACGCACGCCTACCGGCGTTGGCTTTGACACCGGCGTGGCATAGACCTCCTGCAGGTCGCGCGTTAGATCTTTGAGGTCAAGCGGCAAGGTGTCGAAGATGCCAGCTATGTCGTGATACGACGGAATGACACCGCAATCGAGACAGATTTCCATCGCCACCACGCACAGGACGCAATAGACGAGCGAAAAGTTGAGCCTCCATGCCCAAGGCACGCGCAGAGCATATGAGATGGCAAAGAATGCGCCGCCCAGCAGTACGAGCGCCGCCGTGCCCGAGAATCGCTGGATGCGAAAGGACGAGGACCGACCAACCAGGATAAAAAAGGCCACGAAGTTAAAGGCCGTCCACACGAGGACGGCGAAATAGCCCCAGCCGTACGTGTAATCGTTGCTCCAGGTGTCGCTCGTACGGTCAAAGCGGAAGACCTGCTGGTGAAAATCGTTGGTGAGCACAAATCCGA
>CATYHY010000127.1 GCA_958407085.1 uncultured Collinsella sp.
GCTCGATAGCGAGCTGCATGACGGCACCCGTATACTCGGGCGGGCAGATGATCTTTGCCTTGAGGTAGGGCTCTTCGATACGCTCGATGCGCGTGGCCTCGGGCAGATCCTGCGGGCTGCGGACATCGATCATCTCGCCGTCAGTCTTGTACACGTGGTAGTCGACCGAGGGGCTTGTGGCGATCAGGTCCAGATTGAACTCGCGCTCCAGGCGCTCCTTGACGACCTCCATGTGCAGCAGGCCCAAGAAGCCCACGCGGAAGCCAAAGCCCAGCGCCACCGACGTCTCAGGCTCCCACACCAGCGACGGATCGTTGACGTGCAGCTTATCGAGCGCGTCGCGCAGGTTCTCGTAGTCCTTGTTGTCGATGGGGAACAGGCCCGTGTAGACCATGGGCTTGGCCTCGCGGTAGCCCGGCAGCGGCTCGGGGCAGGGGTTCGAAGCCCACGTAAGGGTATCGCCCACGCGCACAGCCTCGGGGTCCTTCAGACCCGTGACCACGTAGCCGACCTCTCCGACAGTCAGGGCATCAACCGGCGTCTCGGCAGGGCGCTTGACGCCCACGCCGTCGACCAAGAAGTCGCCCTTGGCCTGCATCATGCGCAGGGTATCGCCCTTTTTGATTGAACCGTCAAAGACGCGCACCGTGGCGACGACGCCGCGGTACTCATCGAAGTACGAATCCAGAATTAGAGCCTTGAGAGGGGCATTTGCATCGCCCTTGGGAGGCGAGATCAAAAAGACGATGGACTCCAGCAGATCGTGGATGCCCTCGCCGGTCTTGCCCGACACGCACACGGCATCGTCGGCGGGAATGGCCAGGTCATCCTCGATCTCGGTCTTGACCTCGTCGGGATGCGCTGAGGGAAGGTCAATCTTGTTGATGGCCGGAACAATGTCCAAGTTGGCGTTCATGGCGAGCGTCGCGTTGGAAACGGTCTGCGCCTCGACGCCCTGAGTGGCGTCCACGACGAGAACCGCACCCTCGCAAGCGGCAAGCGAACGCGAGACCTCGTAGGTGAAGTCCACGTGGCCCGGTGTATCGATCAGGTTGAACTGATACGTCTCGCCGTCGTCGGCGTCATAGGACACGCGGACGGCATTGGACTTGATCGTGATGCCGCGCTCGCGCTCGATGTCCATCGTGTCAAGCAGCTGCGACTCCATGTCGCGCTCATCGACGGTATGGGTGAGCTCGAGGATGCGGTCACTGATCGTGGACTTGCCATGGTCGATATGTGCAACGATCGAGAAGTTGCGGATGTGGGAAATGTCAATTGAAGTATTCATGCGGACTATCTTACCCGAGCGGTACAAAAAATGGAGCCTGTTCCATAAAACAGGCTCCATTTATGCGCGTAATCTGTGTGGTGTGAAATTTACAACTTAAGCGTTGATGCTGTTCACGAGCTTGGCAAGACCGGACTTGCGGTTGGAAGCCTGGTTCTTGTGGATAACATGCTTGGCGGCAGCCATGTCGAGACGCTTGGTGACGGTCTTGAGGGCAGCCTGGGCCTTCTCGGCGTCGCCCTCGGCGACGGCGGACTGGACGTGCTTGGTCAGCGTCTTGAGCTCGGACTTGACAGCCTTGTTACGCATGCGAGCTGCCTCATTGGTGCGGATACGCTTCTTCTGAGACTTGATGTTTGCCACTTCTGGAGTTCCTTTCGAGTTCCTTGCAAAAAATGTATGACACCTCTGAGACACGGTGAGGTCATGCAAGCGCCTACTATAGCACGCTCCCCCTCAAAGGGATAGAACGAATTTGTCAAATAGGCAGGTATCATCACGATTTTCTCAAGATGTTCGTAATCCAGAGCAAAAGCGCGGTCTGAGAATCGGCCGAACCCTTAAGCGCGAGCTCCACATCGACGGCACCCTCGAGCGCGGCAACGAGCTCTGCCATCGAAAAACGACGTGCCCAGGTAAGGTGATTCTTGACCTGCCAGGCCTGAAGCTTGAGCGTCGCGGCGAGCTCACGCCCCTGCCCACGCCCATCGAGCGCCTTGGCGACGATCAGCTCACGGATACGACCGCATAGCAGCGTGTAGGTCCACACGTAGCTCTTGGAGGGCAGAAGCTTAAAGAGCTCGAGCGAACGCCGCATATCGCGAGCCGAGACGGCGTTGAGGAAGTCCCAGGGCTGAACCTCAGCCGTACGCACGATCCAACGCTCCACGTCGGCAAGCTCAATCTGGGGCGCCTCGACCATCTGGGCGAGCTTTGCCAGGTCGTTATCGAGCATGCGCGTGTTTTCGCCAGAGCGCGAGACGAGCTCCTCGGCAGCAGCCGTCGAGATGGACTTACCGTGCTGCGTCGCCATCTGCTGGACGCGGCGCGGCAGTTCCCAGCGCTTGGTACCCGAGCAATCGACGATAGCCTTCTTGTCGATCTTGGCGATTGCCTTATACAGGCGCGTATTCTTGGCAAGTGAGTCGGCGATAATGAGACAGACCGTCGTGGGGCTGGGACTTGCGAGGTACTCGACAAGCGGTTCCGAGACCGCCTTGGCGAGCTTGGAGCAGCCGTCGAGGATCACCAGGCGAAACTCGCTACCCATGGGAAAGGTATTGAGCGAGCCGATGATCGACTCGATATCGGGATCTTTCGTCATGTCGCGTTCATCGAGGTTGAACTCAACCATACCCGACTTTTCCAAGCGAGCTTTCATACGCGAGACGGCGTGGTCGCGCTTGACCCCATCGGTACCGACGATCAGATATGCCGGCAGCAGACCGGTTTCGGACATCGCGCTCCCCTCTCGCAGACACTCGAATTCGTACTGTGCCATTTTAGCCCAGGGGTTGTTCCTGCGCCAACGGCAGCATCACGGTCGCTGGCATCGCATCGCAAAGCCCTTTGCAGTCGGCGTGACGGTAATGTCGCCGTGTTCGATGGTGCATGCGAACGCACCACCCGCTTCCTTAACGGCATCGATGCAGGCATCCGACGGATGACCGTAACGATTCCCCTCGCCGGCACTCGCGATAGAGAGCTCGGGCTTAAGCGTGCCCAGCAGGTCTGTGTCGACGGAAACTTTTGAGCCATGATGCCCCAGCTTGAGCACATCGATATCTCCCACCTCCCGTACAAACTCGCGCTCCTGATCGAGCTCGGCGTCACCAGTAAGGAGCACACGCAAGCTCTTGCCTTCCTGAGCGTAGGAGAGCAGCAAAACAAGAGAGTCCTCATTGCCCTCGCCATCCACCGTGTCAAACGGCCACATCACACGTGTCCGAAATGCGCCGATATCGACCGTGTCTCCGCAAGCCACCTGCCGATACGTTACGCCGGGGCGATTCAGGACCTCAGCAGGCGCGCCGTCAAGCGCATCGGCCGCGACCACAATGGTTCCAACCGAAAACTGATCGAGCACATCGGGAAGACCACCCCAATGGTCTTCGTCCCAATGTGTCACGAAGACGGCGTCGATATGGTGGACGTTATTGCGAACCAACGCCGACACCACGCGCTCATCGAGCCCACAGTCCACAAGCGCCACGGCACCACCCTGACGAACCAGAATCGCATCGGCCTGGCCAACATCGAGCACCGTTACCGAAGGCGGAGCAAATCGATCCCAGTAGATGTACGGAATCGCAGCCAAGAGCACCAGGCATGCAAGCCCCACCGCCATAGGACGCGCACGGGGACGCGGCCACCAGACCAGCAGAACCGCCAGCAAACACGGCACCAGGTAAATCCACATGCTATCGGGCGGCACGCTCACGGATGCACCCGGAACGGCGGCAAAGAGCTGTTCGAAGAACAGTGCGCAACGCGCGGCAATCATGGGCACAACGAGCGCCCAAACCTCCAACGGCGCCACGAGCGAAAAGGGAACCAGCACGATCGACACAGCGAGCAGTAGACTCACCACCGGACCGATGACCGCATTCGCCAACGGAGCAATGAGCGAGAACGCACCAAAGGCAGGAATGGTGATAGGCAGCGTCGCCAACTGCGAGCACAGTGTGACGGAAAGCATGCTGGCAATGCCCGGCGGCACACCCAACTCACTCAAAGCGTAGGTCGCATAGGGGCAAAAGCACAGAATGGCAAAGACGCTGGCACATGAAAGCTGAAAGCCCATCTCGAACAGCACCGTCGGCCGCAGTAGCACAAAGATGGACATAGTTACGAAGAGTGCCGAAAGGCCGTGCCGGCGACGCCCTGCACCGTTTACGACAAGCGTCGCGAAGACCATGCAGCACGCGCGCACGGCCGAGGGAGACGCACCCGTAAAGGCAGCGTAGCCCACAAGCGTTATCGCCAATATCACCCGCTGAAGACCACGTGAACACCGAGTCTTTTGCAAGACACCCTCGATTACAAACCCCACGATAGCCAAATGGCTGCCCGAGA
>CATYHY010000128.1 GCA_958407085.1 uncultured Collinsella sp.
GCGAGCACCAGCACGATGCCCAGGACCTTGATCGCGCCGGCGGGCTCGGCGTAGACGCCAATGCCCAGCAGTACGGTGACGACCGTCTCGAATGACATTACGACGGGAACTTTCGACGTCTCGAGCCCCATGGACAGACCCTGCATATATAAGACATAGGCCACGGCTGTGGGGATGAGTCCAAAACCAAAGAACAACAGCAGCAGCTGTGGCGACATTGCCGCGGCGACATCTGGCCACGGAGCCGCGATAGCCGCCATAACCGCACCGCCAAAAACAAGGCCCCAAAACGTGACAGCCAGCGGGTGGACCGTCTTGGTTGCTATCCGGCTAAACACCGCGAGCGACGCACCACAAAGGCCTGCAATCACGCCCGACGTGACGCCCCAAACCGAAAAATGGAAACCGGAAAGGTCGCCATTGGTCACTGCAAGCACGCACCCAACGATGTTAAAGACAATGGCAACGAGCTTGTTGGGGGTCACGTCCTCGCGATAAAGTACGCGGCCGAGCATGACGCCAAACACCGGCGAGGTGTAGAGCAGCACCGAGGCCGTGGACATGCCCACCTCGCCCATACACTCGTAATAAAGCGTGTTAGCGGTGGCGAGGCCGATAATGCCAAGAAGCGCACAGGGAACAAGCTCTTTAGGACTTGCCTTGAACAGTGCCAGGGGACCCGATGCTTTTCCCTCACGATCGCCTCCCTGGCAACCCATGAACGCCAAGACCGGAGCCATTAAGACGGCACCCGACAACAGGCGAAAGGCCGCCATGCTCTGAGACGAAACACCCAGGGCCGAGATGCCTTTTACAAAGATTCCGATGCTGCCCCACATAAGCGCGGCGACCAGCACCAGCGCATAGCCCAGATTGCTTTTCTTCAACGCAGCCTCCTCGGTATTGTTTCCAATATGTTTCACACTACGTTATAGTCGTTATATACATTTTTCAAGACACAAATCGGCGAACGAGGAAATGATTCCCAGGAGTGTCCCCAAGTGCCGGCACAAAAGGAACGTCCCCAAGTGCCAACCACGGCAACGCCGACGTTTTGGCAATGTCAGCGAGCGCCCGTCATTTGAGCCAAGGTGCCGTGAAATGAAAAGGCGCTGACCTTCTGGTCGCGCCTTTGAAATTGAACGGCAGATTGGCCAAATGCCGGGTGCGCAGCGTCGGCCGGTCCGCCGTTCGGTAGAACGGCGGAACCAATATCCCCTAGTAATCCAGCTTCCACATGTAGCGGCGCGTCATGTAGTCCTTGTGGGTGACGGCAGAAAGCGCACGCATGTACACGTTGTTGAGGATCGGCGCAAAGATCAGGTGGTTGAAGTACTCGCTCACGCTGTCCTTGATGTCGTTGAGGCCGAGCTCTTTGGCGTCGAGCTGATAGACGCGCTCGCCACCGTACTGGTTGACGAAGCGGATGCCGCGCTCGTCGTTGCAGCGGCTGCGGCCGACGCTGATGAGCTGGAACAGCGAGGTGCGCTTGTCCAGGATCTCGAAGGGGCCATGGAAGAAATCGCAGGTGTTGATGGTGCAAGAGTCGATCTGCAGCATCTCCTGCACGTTGCAGATGCTAAAGACGTAGGCGGCACCAAAGAGCGGGCCCTGGGCCATGACGTTGATGCAGGGCTTGTCGGCGTTCTGCTCGGCCCACTTGGCAGCGAGCGGACGGGTGTACTCGACGGCCTTGCGATAGATGGGGTCGACCAAGTCAAACGCGGCCATAGCGGTCTCGTACTCGGCATAGCCCTCGGTCTGCTGCGTGAGCTCCATGGCGATCATGGTCACGACGGCGGAGTTGGTGCGACCCATGCAGGACTCGTCGACGGCCAGGCTGTCGTACTGGATCTTGTAGTCGCAGACCTCGGTGAGGCCGGACTCGTCGACATAGATGGCGATGGTGCTGGCGCCGTGGTCCTTGGCGACCTGGGCGGCGACGATGGTCTCCTTGGTGCCGCGCATGGACACGACGACGGCCAGGGTGTTCTCGTTGACGTAGGCCGGGGTGGCGTGCACGAACTCGTTGCTGGTGTAGCTGGAGCTCACGACCTGCGTGGCCTCGTGCTCCATAAAGTACTGGGCAGGATAGTTGCCGCCGTTGGATCCGCCGGCGCCAATCCACACAACGCGCTTGATGCCGCCCTTGTCTGCCTTGTCAGCCAAAACCTGGGAGACGACGTCCTTAACCTGTTCCTGAGTAGTCATCGTGCATCAGCCTTTCTTCTCGTATGATGCTCATCACAGGCATACAAGTTACATACATGTTTTGGCTATGTCGACTAGTTGTATGCTATATTTATCTTAGAAATTTTGCTGATGCGATTTTTGATAATTGGCTACCAGCGGTTTTGTTGTTGTATTGAATACATGTTTGATTAGATTCGCATACAGGTTAGATACAGGTTGATCGCATGAACGCTTCGTCTAAAAAGAAACTGGCCCAATACGAGCGCTTGGCGGGCATGCTGCGCGACCGCATCGCCTCCGGCGCCTACGCACGCGGAGACAAGCTGCCGTCCGAGATGGAACTCATGGACGAATCGGGGCTGTCGCGCAGCACCGTACGCCACGCCCTTAAGGTTCTCGTTGATGAGGGCCTGGTGCGCACCGAGCGCGGGCGTGGCGCCTTTGTGGCCGACACGCCCGCGCTCCACGAGAACAACCTGGTGTTTTCGAGCTATACCAAGCAGGTCGAAGGCCAGGGCATGAAGCCCACCACGCGCACCGTGGACTCGGGCTTTACCAAGGCGGGCGGCAGCATAGCTAAGTTCTTTGATGCCGCCGTGGGCAGCAAGCTCGTCAAACTTGTCCGTCTGCGTTATCTGGACGATGCGCCGCTGTGCCTGGAGACCACCTATCTACCACCGAGCTTTGAAGCACTCATCGACCGCGATATCAACGGTTCGCTCTACGCCACGCTGCGCCAGGAATTCCATCGCGCGCCGGCACAGGGACATAAGACCTTTGAGGTGTGCTATGCCTCGCAAAACGAGGCGTTTTTGCTCAACGTTGAGCGCGGGCAGGCGCTGATCCTGATCACCGACTACGTCTACGACACCGACGGCCGCCCGCTCCATGTCTCCAAGCGCATCCAGCGCACCGACCGCGCCAAATACACCGAGCCCATCGGCTAACCTGCCAAAACCACCACAAAGGGGACAGGCACCTTCGTGGTGGTTTTAGGCGAGGAGGTCGGGGAACCAGGTTGGCTTGGGTTGGTTAGGGACGCGCTCGGCCAGGACCAGCTCCATCCAGCACATGTCGTACCAGCGGCCGAACTTTTGGGCGCAGCGGTCGAAGGCGCCCACCAGGCGATATCCCATATGGGCATGGAAATCCTGGCTGTTGTGCGTCAGGTACTCGTCGTCCTTGTCGTGCGGCACGGCAATGAGCGCGCACATGTTGGTGATGCCCATCGCGATCAGACATTGCTTGAGCGCGTCGTGCAGCTTGCGGCCCAGCCCGCCGTGGCGCACATCGCGCGCCAGGTAGATCGATGTCTCGACCGACCAGTCGTACGCCTCGCGGCTGTTAAGCGAACTCACGTAGGCATAGCCTACCGGACGCCCGTCCAACTCCATCACCAAATATGGATAGCGCTTGAGCGTACGCTCGATGCGCCCAGCGAACTCCTCAACGCTCGGCACCTCGTATTCGCAGGTAATCGCCGTCTGGCGCACATACGGCTCATAGATGGCAAGCAACGCCGGCGCATCATCGGGCGTCGCCAGGCGAATCGTCGGCTCGGACATCTCGGTCATACAACCCTTCTCCCCAAAAGCAAAGGCCGCCCTGCGCCAAGCTCAGGCGCAGGGCGGCCCCTTGTCATTACATCAGGCTACAGGACAGCCGCCAACGCGTCGATATCCTCCTGCGTCGTGGCCCAGCTGGTGCAAAAGCGCACCACCGTGTGGGTCTCGTCGTACTTTTCCCAGTACTCGATCGAGGCATGCTCGCGAATGCGGGCCATGTCCTCGTTGGGCAGAATCACAAACTGCTGGTTTGTGGGCGTCTCCAAGAAGAACTGGTAGCCGCGCTCGTGCAGCACACGACGCAGCGCCTGCGCGGTTTCGATCGCCTGACGGCCAATCTCAAAATACAGGCCATCGGTAAAGAGTGCCTCAAACTGGACGCCCGTCAGGCGGCCCTTGGCCAGCAGCGCGCCATGCTGCTTAATACGCGGAATGGGGTGCGCCGGGGCGTGCATGCCGCAAAACACCACGGCCTCGCCGCACAGCGCGCCGCACTTGGTGCCACCGATGTAGAACACGTCGCACAGCTGCGCCAGCTCGGGCAGGGTAATGTCGCACT
>CATYHY010000129.1 GCA_958407085.1 uncultured Collinsella sp.
AGGCCGGTTTCCTTACGCGCGATGCTCGCGTGGTCGAGCGCAAGAAGTACGGCCTCAAGAAGGCCCGCCGCGCTCCCCAGTTCTCCAAGCGCTAAGGTTTTATCTCCTTACGAGATACAATGTACAAGCGGGGCCTGCCGATTGCTCGGCGGGTCCCGCTTTTCTTTTTCGACTAGGGTGGGCGACTGCGTTTTGCCCACTTGGGAAGGAGCGATCCTATGCCCCAGAACATCTTCGGTACCGATGGCGTCCGTGGCGTCGCCAACGCCGATCTTTCGTGCGACCTCGCGTTTCGCCTGGGTCGCGCGGCGTCCAAGTTTCTTGGTCCGGACATCTGCATTGGCCGTGACACGCGTCTTTCGGGCACCATGCTCGAGAGTGCTCTGACCGCCGGCATTATGGCCGAGGGCGGCCGTCCGCACTGCTGCGGCGTTATCCCTACGCCGGCCGTGGCACTGCTCACCGTTCAAAACGAGCTCGATGGCGGCATCGTCATCTCTGCTTCGCACAATCCGCCGGAGTTCAACGGCATCAAGTTCTTTAGCCGCAAGGGCATGAAGCTTCCCGATGCTGTCGAGGAAGAGATCAGCGCCTGGGTCATGTCCGAGGAGGCCATGGCTGCCGACACGCTGCCGACCGGCGCCGGTGTGGGTCACATCATCAAGATGAAGGATGCCCGCAAGGCCTATGTCGATCATGCCATCAGCACGCTCGACGGCCTTAAGCTCGACGGCCTGGTTGTTGCCGTCGACTGCGGTCACGGTGCTTCCTGCCAGACCACGCCTGCCGCGCTGCAGCGCCTGGGCGCCACGGTGCATGCCATCAACACCGATTACTGCGGCACCGACATTAACGTCGAGTGCGGCTCCACTCATCTTGAGCCCCTGCGTGAGCTCGTACTGCGCACCCACGCCGATATCGGCCTGGCCCACGATGGCGACGCTGATCGCGTGCTGTTCGTGGACAGCGAGGGCAACGAGATTGATGGCGACTACATTCTTGCCATCTGCGGCTCCGACCTTGCTGCTCGCGGCAAGCTCGCCAACTCCGAGATCGTCTCGACCGTCATGTGCAACCTGGGCTTCTCCATCGCCATGAAGGAGCAGGGCTTTGATATGGTCCAGACTGCCGTGGGCGACCGCTATGTTCTTGAGCGTATGCTCGAGGACGGTGCTGTCATCGGCGGCGAGCAGTCCGGTCACATCATCTTCCTGGAGCACAACACCACCGGCGACGGCTTGGTGACGACTCTGCAGCTGCTGGCCGTGCTCAAGCGCACCGGCCGCACCCTCACCGACCTTGCCGGCATCATGAAGAAGTACCCGCAGGTGCTCGTCAACGTGCATTCGGACAACAAGGCCGGCCTGGACGATTGCCAGCCCATTTGGGACGCCGTCGCTGCCGCCGAGAAGGAGCTCAACGGTCGCGGCCGCATCTTGGTGCGCCCGAGCGGTACCGAGCCGCTGGTTCGCGTTATGGCCGAGGCGGAGACGCACGAGCTGACCCAGCGTGTTGTTGACGATATCGTCGAGGTTGTCAAGCGCGAACTTCCCTAATGGCCAAAAACGGGTGCCAAGTGGTAAACTGACAAGGTTATTTTGATTGATTGGTATGTCCGAGGGGGAGAATGTTCACTAAAGTCCTAAGGTCTTTTGGTATGCGTGGTCGAGTCCTTACGCTGGATGCTCCCATCTCGGGTGATGTCATTCCGTTGTCCGAGGTCAATGACCAGACGTTTGCCACCGGCCTTTTGGGCCAGGGCGTGGCGATTCAGCCTACCGGCACGCGCGTGATTGCGCCGGCAGACGCCAAGGTCGAGGCCATTTTTCCCACGGGACACGCCGTTGCGCTCAACACGGTCGATGGCCTAGACGTGCTCATCCACGTTGGCTTGGACACTGTTCAGCTCGAGGGCAAGCACTTTACCGTACATGCGCAAGTGGGTGACATCGTCCATAAGGGCGATGTACTCATCGAGTTTGATCGCGAGGCAATTGCTGCCGAGGGCTACGATGTGACGGTTCCCATCTTGGTGTGCAACTCCGTTGAGTTCTCGAGCATCAAGGGTTCCGTTGGCGAGCATGTCGAGGAGATGGACCAACTCATCGTCGCTCGCGAGCGCTAGTGAGCGCGCTCGGCCTTTAGCCTACAATTCAAACACGTTTACGGAGGGTGCCCTTGAAAGAGGACGCCCTCCGTGGCAAGATGGGATTTGTCCGAAGCTAAACAGCTTTGGGTCACCGTGGACGGGCAGGGGCCTCGACGCGGGTAGACACGAGACATATACATTACGCGACCTCGCCCTGGTGGCCGCACACGTTGGTTGCGGCCGACGCGGGCCGCGGGCAAGTGCTTGTAAGGGGAGCCTTGCCTCTCTTGTACGAGAAAGGACGCGTAATGAAGATCATTAAAGCTAAAGACTACGAGGATATGAGCCGCAAGGCCGCCAATATCATCTCGGCCCAGGTTATCCTCAAGCCCGATTGCGTGCTGGGTCTTGCCACCGGCTCCACCCCGATTGGTGCCTACAAGCAGCTCGCCGCTTGGTACGAGAAGGGTGACGTCGACTTTGCCGAGGTCAGCACCTACAACCTCGACGAGTATCGTGGCCTTTCGCACGACGATCCCCAGAGCTACCACTACTTTATGCGTGAGAACTTCTTCGATCACATTAACATCGACCTGAACAACACGCATGTGCCCGATGGCTCCAATCCCGACGCTGCCGCTGCCTGCTCTGAGTACGACAAGATCGTCGCTGCTGCCGGTTACCCTGATCTGCAGCTGCTCGGCATCGGTAACAACGGTCACATTGGCTTCAACGAGCCCGATGACCACTTCTCCAAGGGTACGCACTGTGTCGACCTCACCGAGAGCACTATTCAGGCCAACAGCCGCCTGTTCGACAGCATCGACGACGTGCCCCGTCAGGCCTACACCATGGGCACCCAGACCATCATGTATGCCCGCATGATCCTGGTCGTCGCCAACGGCGAGGCCAAGGCACAGGCCGTGCATGACATGTGCTATGGTCCGGTTACCCCCGAGTGCCCTGCCTCGATCCTGCAACTGCACACCAACTGCGTTGTCGTTGCCGACGAGGCCGCCCTTTCGCTCTGCAAGTAGCGATAGCCTATCACCTCGACATAGCTTTGCCGAAGGCCTCCGCTTTGCGGGGGCCTTTTTGCTGAGCGCGCGCCGTGTGCTTGACGAAAATCTTGCCGCGAACTTGACGGGTGCGTCAGGTGCAGCATGATTCATTCCATAACAGATACTATGCATAAATGCTATGAAAAGGTCGTAGACGGTAGCTGGCGTTAGGTGAGTTGCGCAACACAATTGAACAGCACTCATTTGAGGTACACTGCCAAAGGATGGGACAAGCTGGCAAGCGCATTGACCTGCGCAAAGACTGATTGGTTGGGGGATAAGTTTCAATCGGACCACGCTGAACAAAAACTTGCCATTTGCGTACCAACAAACATCCTAAACCGTAGCATCGCTCTATTCATCTAGCGATACATATGGTCTAGCGTTACGGTGTCCATGTGGTCGAGTTGAGGAGCGGGCATGGTTAACGATTTGGGCAATATGGACGACCTCGAGCTTATGCCGCTGGGCAGTAGTTATACGGTGCGGCGCGATCGCTTGATGAACGAACTTATCGCCAAGGGCCGAAAAGCCGGCATCGTAGTCCTCTACGCGCCTGATGGCTTTGGGAAAACCTCGGTGCTGCTGCAGTATGCCCAAGAGGTTAAAAATGATCCGACGCGAGGTCCCGTGCGGATCATCGAGGCCGACCGCGCCATTGGGCGCGAGGTGTTTATGCAGCTCGAGGTCGTTACCGAAGAGCTTAAGGACAAGCCGCACTCCCTGATTGCAATCGATAACGTGCCGAACCTCAGCCAGGGCGAGACCGAGGAGCTGATCGACCGAATCCGAAGCCTGCGTGCTATGGGGGTTGGGGTCTTTATGAGCTGCCGTCCTTCGAATCGCCAGCTGATTCATGGACTGGGCGATTCGATTAAAGTCAACGCGCAGATGCTCAAGGTGCATGCCTACGAGTATTCGGCGTGGGCATCGGCGTTTTCGATCAGCACATCGCTCGACTTCTACCAGCTTACGCAGGGCGTGCCCGAGCTCGTCTCGGCTATGCAGTCGGGACTATACGGGCAGGGAGACGTTGCCCAGATGCTCGAAAACGAGATCGTCAATATCTACGGTGCGGCACTTGTTGATCTGGCGTCGCTCGAGAACAACGCCCTGTTTAGTGTGGCATGCTTGATGGTCTTAATGGG
>CATYHY010000130.1 GCA_958407085.1 uncultured Collinsella sp.
TTATCGCGAGTTCCGCACGCAAAGGAAAGCACTTAATGTGCTTTCCGTCTTGCGCAGGACTGTAGAGCAGGAAAGTTCATATGCGCCGCCCGGCTCCCGCGGCTCTCAGGGGCATCTCTCATGCAAAAACTGTCGTGGGGTAAAGTCCGAGGTCAGTGGCGTTTTATACCGAGAAATTCAAAAAAAGTTGAAAATTCATTACATATTTGCGTTGACTTTAGGTAACTAAAGTTTCATACTCCTTTTCAACCACTGGGGGATGTGAACACGCACGGATCGTTCACATCATGATTGAAGAGGATTTCTCAGACATGTTCACGCATCAGCTAAACATTATCAGCGTAGTAATTATCTGATGCGGGTTAGCACATACAGCTAGCCCGTACGATAACGGGCGGCTGATGAAGATGAGGGCCGTCGAGCGCAACCGACGGCCCTCATTTTTTATGTCTAGGAAGTTCTTTTTAGAGGAGGAAATGTAATGAACGGAGTTTTGCTCATGGTTGTGGCCGCGGCGGTGCTCGCCTGCGGCTATCTGGGCTACGGCCGCTGGCTGGCCAACAAGTGGGGCGTTGACAAAGAGGCCCTCACGCCGGCCAAGCGCATGAAGGACGGCAACAGCTTCTCGCCCGTCTCCGCCTTCACCGCGTTTTCGCACCAGTTCAGCTCGATCTGCGGTGCTGGTCCTGTCACGGGTACGATCGTCGCCATGGCCTTTGGCTGGCTGCCCGTCGTGCTCTGGGTCCTCGTCGGCGGCATCTTCTTTGGCGCCGTCCACGACTTTGGTGCCCTGTACGCTTCGATGAAGAACAACGGCAAGTCGCTCGCTCAGCTCATCGAGAAGTACATCGGCAAGACCGGCCGTCGCCTGTTCCTGCTGTTCTGCTGGCTGTTCTGCATCATCGTCATCGCCGCCTTCACCGACATGGTCTGCAAGACGTTCATGTTCACCCCGGCCGTTGACGCTTCTGGTGCTGCTACCGGTGCCATCGACTTCACCAAGTCCTATGCCGCCGGCTGCGCTGGTACCATCTCCATCCTGTTCACCTTCGTCGCTATCGCCTTTGGTTGGGCCCAGAAGAAGTTCAACCTCACCGGCGCTGCCGAGTTCGTCACCGGCGTTGTCCTCATGGTTCTCATGTTCGCCGTCGGAATGCAGTTCCCGGTCTACCTGGATAAGTTCCAGTGGTTCGCCGTCGTCATGGTCTACCTGGTCTTCGCTGGCGCTATGCCCATCCAGATGCTCAAGACCCCGCGTGACTACCTCACTTCCATCATGATGATCGTCATGATCGTCTGCGCTGTCCTCGGCATCGTCGTCCTGGGCGTCAACGGTCAGGCCACTATCACCGCTCCGGTCTTCACCGGCTTCTCCACTGCCTCCGGCATGATGTTCCCGGTCCTGTTCGTCTCCGTCGCTTGCGGTGCTCTCTCCGGTTTCCACAGCCTCGTTTCTTCCGGCACCTCTTCCAAGCAGGTCGAGAAGGAGCAGGACGCCGTCAAGGTCGGTTACGGCGCAATGATCGTCGAGTCCTTCGTCGGCATCCTTGCCATCATCGTTGCCGGCATCATGTTCTCCGATATGAACACCGCCGGTACCGGCGCCCTCAACGCCGGTGTCGCTTCCACCCCGTTCCAGATCTTCGCCGCTGGCATCTCCCGCGGTATGCAGGCCTTCGGTGTTGACGGCACGCTCGCTACCGTCTTCATGACCATGAATGTTTCCGCTCTGGCCCTGACCTCGCTCGACGCCGTCGCCCGCATCGCCCGCACCTCGTTCTCCGAGTTCTTTGCCCAGACCAACGACGCCCTGGCCATCGAGTCCAAGGCCGGCTACATGAAGGTCCTCGGCAACCCCTGGTTCGCCACGGTCGTCACCCTGCTTCCCGGTCTCGCCCTCGCTTTTGGTGGCTATGCCAACATCTGGCCGCTCTTTGGTGCTTCCAACCAGCTGCTCGGCGGCATGACCATGATCACCCTCGCCGTGTTCTGCAAGTGCACCGGCCGCAAGGGTTGGATGCTCTACGTGCCCGTCGTCTTCCTGCTCTGCTGCACCTTCACCTCGCTGGTCCAGAGCGCCATGGGCTGCATGACCGCCGTCCAGGCCTACGGTTTCTTCGGTACCATCCCGGCTACCGCCACCACGGCCGCCGTCTCCGTCGCCGCCACCAAGGGCCTGCAGCTCGTCTTTGCCGTCCTGCTGATGGTCCTGGGCCTCATCGTCGCCGTCAACTGCCTCAAGGAGTTCTTCGGCAAGGAGGCTGGCTCCATGCCTGATGAGGAGCCCGAGTGGTCCGATATGGGCAAGGCCGAGTACGGTCGCGCCGCTGCCGCCGAGGCTCCTGCCGACGCCGAGGCCGTCAAGGCCTAGTCGGTCGGACGGGTTGAATCTCTCATCCATATGACTCGGAAAGACCGGGTCCGCAACGACGCGGACTCGGTCTTTTTTTCATGCGAAAGCGGGTGACGCTCGAGTGTTCTCGCAGATGTTTTGCGTGGATAAGGGCGTGCGTTGTACCATATAGACGTATATGTGTACATATGAAAGGGGCCCCGTGGCCAAGACGGTATATTCCGATAATCAAAACAATGTCGATGCTTTGGCTGAGCGCCTGAGCAGCCAGACGTCGCTTTCTGCCGAGCGCGCCAAGCTGGTTGCCTACGACCTGCTCTGCCGCAAGGCGCTCAAGATTAAGTCGAGTGCGCTGGCGCAGATTTTCCGCTCCGTCGATAAGGAGTGCGACACCAAGGCGATGCGCGATGAGCTTATCGCGGCAAAGATCGTGACCAAGATCGAGGGTAGCGGCATTAACGGGCGCCCGGCGTTCTATACCATCAATGCCGAGATCCGCGATGCCCAAGAGCAGCCTGCCGAGTCCGTCGAGGGTTTTGTCGTCGAGGATTCCGCTGACGTGCCTGCTGTGGAAGAAGCTGCTCCGCGTGAGCATGTCGATACCGATGAGTTGCTCGATGAGAACGTCGTGCGTGCCTTTACGGCCAAGGCAGGACGCGGCGGTTTTGGCGGGGGTGGCAAGCGCGATGCGCAGCGCCGCGCCCAGCAGGAGCGCTTCCGTCGCGCCGTTGCTCAAAAGGGTGAGACGGATGCTGAGGCCGTCGAGGAAAAGCCCGTCGGGATGCAGGAGCCGACTCTCGCTCAAGAGCATGCTGAGATCCAGGAGCCCAAGCGTCGCCGCGGTGCCCACTTTAAGGCCGAGCAGCGAGGTGCCGCATGCGAGGTCCAGGATTCCGTCGAGGCTGCTGACGCGTCCGATGAACCGGCCAAGAAGGCTCCGGGTTCATGCCGTCCCGGACGTGGTTTTGAGGGGCGCGCGTATCCCGTAAGGCGTCAGGAGAAGAGCGAACCGGCTTCGACCACTCAGGGCGAGAAGGACGAGAAGGCCGTTGAGCCGGTGGCTCGCGAGCAAAAGCCTGTTGAGCCGCAGCTTGAGGTTGATGCCGAGGCCAAGGGCCAGCAGCCTACTGATGAGCAGACGGAGCAGGGCGCGTCGAGCAAGCCTCGCCGCCGTCGCCATCGTGGGGGCCGCAGTTCCCATGCCGAGACTGCAACCGAGAAGACCACGCCGCAGAACGAGGATGCGAAGGCCGAGGTTTCTTCGGGGCAGCCTAAGCGCCAGTCAGCGAAGGAGAGCAAGTCCGATCGTCCGCAGAAGCAGGCGTCTATGCCGAAGCGCGAGCGCAATCCCCAAGGCGATTCTAAGCGCAAGTCTCAGAAGAAGCCGGAGTCTGCCGCAGTAGATACTGCTGCCCAGCAGCCCGAGTCGGCCGCCCACGGCGAGGTCTCGGCGCTTGCCCTTGCCCGCGTTTTAGGCAGGCAGCTGTTCAAGGTTGTCCCCACGCCTATGGCGCTCTCCAAGATCAAGGAGCAGCAGACACAGATCGTAAAGGTCGAGGGCAAGGACGGCAAAAAGGCTCCGCAGCGCACTCAGCACAACGAGATGTCCAACCGCAAGATTGCCGAGGAAATCGCAATCATCCAGGCTTGGATCGAGCAGAACCGAGGTGCCGATACGCCGGTTGCCTCGCGCCGTCAGCGTGCCTACCAGATCTTTAACGACGAGAAGGCTTTTGACGGCAAGCACGGTGAGCGCCTGATCAGGCGTATGACCGAAAAGGGCATCAGCATGCAGGCGATCAAGGTCGCCCCCAATCGCCCCGTGCATTTTACGGGCTTCTTTACGCTGGGCGCCGACAAGCCGTTCATTATGGTCGAGAACCTGGA
>CATYHY010000131.1 GCA_958407085.1 uncultured Collinsella sp.
AGGCACCCGCCTTGTAGCCGGCTGCCTTGGCCTCGGGCGTACGGGCGAAGGCGCGGCGCAGCTCATCATGGATGTCGGCATAGGTCGCCACCGTCGAGCGCACGTTGGCGCCGATAGGCGTGGCGTCAATCAGGTTGGCGCGTACGATACCCTCGGCATCGATCCAGCGCACATGTTTTGGCAGGCGCTCGCCAGTTGCCTGAGCCTTAAGTGCCGGAATGAGCGTCTCGAGCACCAACGTCGTCTTGCCCGAACCCGAAACGCCCGTCACCGCGACAAGGCGGCCGCGTGGGATATCGACTTCGAGCGGCTTGACGGTATGGATGGCATCGGTAGCCATGCGGATATGCCCCTGGTCGAACATTTCCTCGTCAGTCACCTGCGGACGCAAGCGCTTGGGCTCTGCGCACAAAAACGGGGCGATGCGGCTGCCCTGCGATTGTTCGACCTCACCCACCGTGCCTGCAGCGATCACATTGCCGCCGCCTGCTCCGGCAACGGGGCCCATCTCGACCAGATAGTCGGCTTCCGCCAGTACGCGCGTATCGTGGTCGACAACAACCACGGTGTTGCCGTCATCCACCAGATCGCGCATCACGCCTACCAGGCCGTCGACATTGGCAGGATGCAAGCCGATTGAGGGCTCGTCCAGCACATAGAGCACGCCCGTCGATCGGTTGCGCACCACGCGGGCGAGCTGCACGCGCTGGCGTTCGCCCGTGGAGAGTGTGGCGCCGGCGCGGTCGAGCGAAAGATAATCGAGACCCAGATCGACCAGACGACGGGCCGCGCCCAAAAACGAATCGCAGATATCCGCTGCCATGGGCTGCATCTCGGCCGGCAAGGACGTAGGCACCCCGCGCACCCACTCAATCGCCTCACCCAGCGTCATGGCCGATGCCTGCGCCAGATTGATACCGCGCACCTGGGGCTGGCGTGCCGCCTCGGAGAGACGCGTGCCGCCGCAATCGCGGCATGGGCCCTCGCGCAAAAAGCGCGCCACGCGCTTAAGCCCCTTATCATCCTTAACCTTGGCGAGCGCATTCTCGACGGTATAGACGGCGTTGTAATAGGTAAAATCGAGCGGCGTAGCGCCCTCGCCGTTTTTGGGAACGTAGAGAATGTGTTTCTTAACCGCCGGACCATGGAACACGATGTCGCGTTCTTGAGGCGAGAGCTGGTTAAACGGCACGTCAGTGCGCACGCCCATCTCGCCGGCCACCTGCTTCATCAGATCCCACATTAGCGTGCCCCAGGGAAGCACCGCGCCTTCGTTGATGGTCTTTGACTCGTCGGGCACCAGGCTCGCTTCGTCCACCTCGCGCATGACACCGGTGCCGCCACAGGTGGGGCATGCACCGCCGCTATTGAAAGCCAAATCCTCGGCACTCGGCGCGTAGAACTCGCGGCCGCATGTCGGACACGTGAGCGACAGGCCTGCGGCCACGTTAAGACTCGGCTCCACGCGTGCCCCGCAGTGCGGGCACACGTGATGGGCACAACGGCTAAAGAGCAGGCGCAGGCTATTGTTGAGCTCGGTCATGGTGCCAAAGGTCGAGCGTACGCCCGGCACGCTGGGGCGCTGATGCAATGCGAGCGCCGCCGGCACGTGCAGCACCTCGTCCACCTGGGCATGTTCGGCCTGCGTCAGACGACGGCGGGTATAGGTGCTGAGTGCCTCCAGGTAACGACGCGATCCCTCGGCATAAAGAACCCCGAGTGCCAGCGAACTCTTGCCCGAACCCGACACGCCGGCAATGCCCACGAGCTTTCCCAGCGGAATATCGATATCGATGTCCTTGAGGTTATGGACGCGCGCGCCACGCACCTCGATAGCCTGCGGGCTCATCTTCTGTTCCGTCACCTTTATCACCCTACTCATGCCATAAAACTCGATCGCGAATGTACGCGCCCAGCATGGGCACGGTAAACCGGACGAGGCCGTATCCGGCAGCTTCGATGACGCGCTCGCGAATCAGGCTTGCGCGATATTTACTCGCCCAACTCTGAGTACGGTCGCAACGCTCAATGATGTCCGCCATGCGCGTCGGCTTATCCTCGTCAACTGCCATAGCCTCGATAAAGAGGCGCTGTGGACTACGCAGCCCGTAATACAAGGGAGCGTCGACTGCTTCGTAGAACTCGGAGACGGCGTCCGCATGGCCATCCTCGACATCGCGCACTTCAATGACCTGCGAGCTACGCCGGACAGCAGACCGCCACATGTAATATCCCACCAGCTGAACCATATAGGGATGCCCCATGCTCTTGCGCGCCGCAAGGTCCGCCGTCTCCGCGTCAACGTAAAGACCAGCGTCTTTGACCGTCTGGATATACGAATCGCGCACCTTGGGCAAAGATATCGCCCCCAACGTACGCTGCTGGGCACGCCGCGAAAACGTCACGCTCGGCTCTTCGAGCAGATCGTCAACCATACTGGGTAAGCCGGCGAACACCAGCGCAAGACCGCGCTGGTCGCTATCGGACAAGCCCGTGGCATCCTGATCTCCGAGCACTTGCTGATAGAGAACGGCAAGTGCCGCCAGTTCCTCGATAGACGCAGATTGTGCCTCGTCAATCGCAAACAGTATGCCCTTGCCTGGACCGAGCATTTTGAGCCGCTCGTTGACCAGTCCTCGCAACGTCTCGCCTTTTGCCCGCGCCGCTTCGACCGACATCCGGCCAAATGACGGCCCGAACTCCATTGACGTCACAACGGGTTTATTCGAGCGAAGCGCGTCGGCCAAGCGGTCGCATAAGCCAAGCGAAGCGGAATCGGAGACAACCGCCCATCCGCGCGCGTTGGCTAGACGCTGCAGCTCCCGTAGGAGGACCGTCTTGCCGCAGCCGCGGTTTCCCGTAATGAGCATGAGCCTGCCCGGCGCCCCAGCGCCGTTGTCGAGGCCTTCCTCGAAATCTTCGATGACCGACTCGCGACCAATGAGTATCGGAGGCCGCTTGCCTGCCGTTGGCTTAAAGGGATTTGGATTCATGTCGGCCTCCTCGGATTGGCAAACCCTGACAACAGTTATACCAATTTGTACCGAGTTACACCAATAGCATGTGACAAAGGAGCTGTCCCTTTGTCACATGTGGCCGAAAAACTCGGCGTCTGCTGCTCGCCAGGGGCGGAAGGTGGCAGGGTCGATCTTTACGTGCGCCGCGGCGGGCACGTCGTACCATTTGACCGTGTAGCCGGCACCATGGGAGCAGAAGACCGAATCGGGCGTGTTGGGCAGATCGGCCTCGGGCTCATAGGCGGCCGTCTCGATGACGCGCTCGGCATCATGGCAAGCCGCATAGCCGGCGAACTCTAGGTACAGATGCCCACGACCACTCGTGTAGGCAGCCACCTCCAGTGCGTAATCCTGCACCTCAGATGCTGGCACGCGACCCACAAGCTTCGCCCGGTCTCCCGCCATCGACGGCGGCTCGTACTCGGCTCCCATGCGCGTGGCATCCGAGAGCGCCCGGCCCACGCACTCCCCCGGCACCTCGAGCTCAAAGCGATACCACGGCTCCAGCAGCACCGCCGCGCCGACCTCACGCGCCTGCATCAAACCCTGGCGAATTGCGCGGTACGTGGCCTGGCGAAAATCGCCGCCCTCGGTGTGCTTGGCATGCGCACGGCCGCCCGTGAGCGTAATGCGAACATCGGTGATGGGCGAGCCGGTCAGCACGCCCAGGTGATCGCGCTCCATGGCGTTGGTGAGTGCCAGACGCTGCCAGTTAAGATCGAGCTCGTCGGTCGAGGTCACGGTGCCAAACTGCACGCCCGAACCCGCCGGCAACGGTTCCAGGCACAGATGCACCTCGGCATAGTGGCGCAGTGGCTCAAAGTGGCCCACGCCCTCGACCGGCTGCGAAATAGTCTCCTTATAGAGAATGCCGCCAGACTCAAACGCAACCGAAAGGCCAAAACGATCGGCCAACACCCGCTGCACGACCTCGAGCTGCACCGCCCCCATGAGCTGCAGATGTATTTGTTCAAGATGCGTGTTCCAGCTTACGCCGAGCATGGGATCTTCGTCCGCCAACTCAGTCAGCGCTTTGAACACCGCGTGGACATCGTGTTCGCCCGGAAGCACCGTATAGGTGAGGACCGGAGCGATGACGGGCGCATCGCCCGCGGGCTCCGCGCCCAGGGCGTCCCCTGGGCGAACGTGCGCAAGACCCGTCACAGCACAAATACCGCCAGCAGCAACTTCTTGGGCAAGCTCATACTTCTCGCCGTTAT
>CATYHY010000132.1 GCA_958407085.1 uncultured Collinsella sp.
CGTGTTGATGTCGATGACCTGCACCGCGCCCTCGGTCTTGTTGTAGAGCACGCTCGCCACGTTGGCGGGCACTAGGGCGATATCGATATCGCCCTGAATGACCTTGGGCACAATCTCGTCGGCGGCAGTGTTGATCGCAAAGTCGAACTCATTGTCCGTCTCGCCATCGGCAGCCTGGTCCATAAACTGCACCAGGCCAATCGAGGTCGGCCCCTTGAGCGAGGCGACGTGTACCTCGACCGGCTCTGCGGCAGCACCGGCGCCGTCCGTGGCAGCCGAGCCCGCGGCGGACCCGGCACCGGCAGCCCCGCCGCCACAGCCCGCGAGCGCAAGTGACAGGGCGCCCGCGGCGAGCGCCGAGGCAAACCCCCGGCGCGACATTTCAAAATCAAACGCGCGCATCGCTAGCACGTCCCCTCGTTAGGCATCGTCCATGCGTGATGGTCGGTATGCAGCAATTCCTCGGCCAGCGGCGAGAGCGGCGCACCCAAGAACTCGCTATAGCACGCCTGGACATCGGGATTCTCGTGCGAGAAGCGAATGTCCGCCTTCGCATCCAGGCCCCACAGCACCTGACCGCGCTCGGCTGCCAGCTCGCAGCCGTCGTGGATGGGCTGACCGCCGCCGCCGACGCAGCCACCCGGGCACGCCATGACCTCAACGAAGTCATAGCTCACACGGCCGTCGCGAATCGCATCGAGCAGGCGGGCGGCGTTGCCCAGCCCGTGCGCCACGGCGACGCGCACCTTGGTACCGTCGATATCGGCCACGGCCTCCTTCCAGCCCTCGAGTCCGCGCACGTCAGTGAAGAAGTCGGCATCCGGGTTCTTGCCCGTCACCAGGTAATATGCCGAGCGCACGGCAGCCTCCATCACGCCGCCCGTGGCGCCAAAGATCACACCCGCGCCCGTGCCAAAGCCCAACGGCGTATCGAGCGGCTCCTCGACCAGCGTGTCAACGCTCACGTGGCTCGCGCGGATCATGCGCACCATCTCGCGCACCGTCAGCGCAACGTCCACGTCGGGCGCGCCGCCCTCGCCCATCATGCTCGGCAGCGCACACTCGGCCTTCTTGGCCGTGCATGGCATAACGGACACCACGAACAGACGCTCGGGCTCCACGCCCAGCACCTTGGCGTAGTAGGTCTTGGCGATAGCGCCGAACATCTGCTGCGGCGACTTTGACGTGGACAGGCTGTCGACAAACTCGGGGTAACGTGCCTTCACAAAGCGCACCCAGCCCGGGCAGCAGCTCGTAAACATGGGCCAGCCGCGGCTGTCGCCCTCACCCTTAGCGGCGGCGCCCAGGCGCTCGAGCAGCTCGGAGCCCTCCTCCATAATGGTGAGGTCGGCCGAGAAATCGGTATCGAACACATACTCAAAGCCTACGCGGCGCAGCGCGCAAGCCAGACGCTCGACGGTTGCCTCCTCGCGCGGAATGCCGAGCTCCTCGCCCCAAGCACTACGCACGGCCGGCGCGATCTGCACCAGCACGATCTTGTCGGGATTAGCGAGCGCGTCAAACACGGTCTCGGTGTCGTCGCGCTCGCGCAGCGCGCCCGTCGGGCAATGCGTGATGCACTGGCCGCACGCGACGCAATCGGTCTTGCCGATCGGCACGCGCCCGCGGGTGCCCACGGCGGTATGCGTGGCGCGGTTGGTCAGGTCCCAAATCCCTAGGCCCTGTACGCTCTCGCACACCTTGATGCAGCGCATGCATTTAATGCACTTGTCGTTTTCGCGGATGATGGGGAAATCGAAATCCCAGCCCTCGCCCGCCAAATGCCTTTGATACGGCAGATAGAAAATGCCCAGGTCGTTGGCAATGGTCTGCAGGTTGCAGTTACCGCTGCGCACACAGCTCGTGCAGCGTGAATCGTGCTGCGAAAGCAGCAGCTGCACGTTGGTGCGGCGCGCCTCGCGGGCCTTGGGGCTGTTGGTGTGGACCACCATGCCGTCGAGCACGTAGTTGTTGCAGGCGGCAACCAGCTGGTCGCAGCCCTCAACCTCGACCACGCACACGCGGCAGCCGCCGATCTCGTTCAGATCGCGCAGGTAGCACAGGGTGGGAATCTGGATGCCGACGGACTTGGCCGCGTCCAGGATCGTGGTGTGCTCGGGCACCACGACCTCGCAATTATCGATAGTGAGCTTGACCATATTGAGTGCTCCGCTTTCGGTGTTATCGCTGACAGTGGGGTTGTTGAGCTCTACCATTCCAGGTTCCTCCCTCCGCGGAACGCGCCAAAACCAAAGTGGTCGCAACGCAGGCAGCGGCTTGCCTCCTGGCGCGCCTCCTCCTCGGTAAGGCCCTGCTCGACCAGATTCCAATCGTGAATACGCTCGCCGGCCTCGCGCTCACCCAGCTCGCAGCGGCCGCACTCGTGCTTGCCCTTAAACTGAACGGTCGGCAGCTCCACGTCGAGCTTGATCTTGTGGTCGAAGCCCAGATAGCGGTCGATGTTTGCCGAAGCCACGCGGCCGGCGTTGATGGCACGGATGACGGTGGCGGGGCCGGTCTGGCAGTCGCCGCCGCTAAAGAGGCCATCGAAGTTGGGCACGGCACCGTCCGAGTCGGTGACCACGCAACCCCACTTGCAGGCGATGCCCATGTCCTCAAACGGCTTGGAATCGATGTCCTGGCCAATGGCGACAAACACGCGCTCGCAGGGGATGACGCGCTCGGGCGTAGCGGCGGCACGCGGAGCCGGACGACCGCGGCGGGGCTCGCCGATAATCTGCGGTTGCACGCGCAGGCCGCTCACGCGACCATCTTCGCCCGTCTCGATGGCGAGCGGCGCCGTGAGCTCCAGAACCTCGCAACCCTCGGCCTGGGCGCCGGCAATCTCGGCGTCCTGGGCCGTCATATCGCAGATGCGACGGCGGTAGACGATGCTCACCTTTTCGGCACCGCAGCGCACGGAAGAGCGCGCCACGTCCATGGCCACGTTGCCGCCGCCGATGACGCACACGCGCTGGCCGCTCAGGTCGGGCAGCTCGTCGTCTCCGATGGCGCGCAGCATCTTGACGGCCGACTCCACGCCGGGCGCCTCTTCACCCGGAAGGCCGAGCTTCTTGTCGCTGTGGGCACCGATGGCTAGGTAGACGGCATCGAACTCGTCGCGTAGACGGGCGAGCTCCTCGCCGTTCACGGAGTGGTCGAGTTCCACATCGATGCCGGCGCTCATGATCCAGTCGATCTCGGCCTGCAGGCGCTCGCGTGGCAGACGATAGCTGGGGATGCCGTAGCGCAGCATGCCGCCCAAGTGGTGGCGCTGCTCAAAAATGGTCACCTTGTGGCCCATCACGGCCAGGTAGTAGGCACAGGAAAGGCCAGCCGGGCCGCCGCCGATCACGGAGACGCGCTTACCGGTGTTGTCCACTACATGCGGCTTGTGGTCGTTGAGGTCACTGTGCTCAACGGCAAAACGCTTGAGGGCGAGGATGTTCATGGGGTCGTCGACCATGCCACGGCGGCAATGCATCTCGCAGGGATGCTCGCACACCAGGCCGCAAACGAGCGGCAGCGGGTTATTCTTGCGGATGACCTTGACGGCATCGGCATAGCGGCCGGCCTCGACGAGCGAAATGTAACCGGGAATGTCGACATGCGCCGGACAGCCCGAGACGCACGGGACGCGGGCCTCGCGGTCAAAGCCACAGGAGTGCTCGCGGATGTGGTGCTCAAAATCGTCACGGAAACCGCGGATAGCCGTAAGCGCCATGGCGCCGGCCTCGTAACCGATGGCGCAATCGCTCGAAAGATAGATGGTGCGGGCGGTGCGCTCGATCAGATTGAGCGTGGACTCGTCGGCGCGGCCCTCGAGCACATCGGCGAGCAGATCGCTCAGCGCGCTCAGGCCCACGCGGCAGGGCGTGCACTTGCCGCAGCTCTGGGTGGAGCACAGGTTGACGAGCGCTGCCGTAAACTCAACGGGACACGGGGCGAGCGAACTCACCGCCAGACGACGTCCGAGCGCATCGTGCAGGTCGTCCATGACGGCCTGAGCGTGGCTGCGTTCCATTACGTGCAGTCGAGCCATAAGATCCCCTCTCACATGGCAGCCCGGAGGCGAGGCCGGGCGAAATTGCTACACGCACAACACTGACCTAAAAAGTTGTTAGGTCTCCACGCAGTTCGGCAGGCGGTATGAAATGTCACCATCAGCGGTGAAAATGAACATTATCGCAGATAAATGCCATATTTGATAAAACGCGTTACCAAA
>CATYHY010000133.1 GCA_958407085.1 uncultured Collinsella sp.
TTATAGAGCTTGCAGAACTCAACGACGGTAGGAAGCTTGTCGCCCGGTTTAAGAGCGCCATCCTCGATAGTGCGACGAATATCTGCAGCTATCGCTTCGTATTTGGGAATCATGGAACCTCCTTTCCAACCTGATTGAGTATAAAAGAAAGTATAGTTAACACCTAAGTATCTCTATTGAGTTATTGAAAAGTTCGAGAAAGATAAAATTAAAAGTCGCCCCGCTTGAAAAATTAGAGCGTTTTAAATGATAAACGTCTGAGTAGTGTCGTGTTGAGAAATGATCGGTCCGAGGACGGGGCCGAACCGATATAACACCCAGCGAACCGAATCTCGTACTCTGCGCTTCCCCAGATAAAACCTGCCAAAACAAACCTGTCCTTTTTGGCAGGTTTTTGCCTTGGGAGCGGTACCATACAGGCAATGTTTAAACGAGAAAGGCGGGCTCCCATGGAACCTAAGCAGTATTACATCGGCATCGACGTCGGCGGCACCTCGGTCAAGGAGGGTCTGTTCGATGAGGACGGAAACCTGCTTGCCAAGGCCAGCGTGCCCACGCCTCCCATCGTTGACGCTGCGGGCTTTGCCGCGGTGACCGAGGCTATCGACCAGGTGGTCGCCAAGGCCCAGATTCCGCGTGCCTTTGTGTCGGGCATTGGCCTGGCCGTTCCGTGCCCCATCCCGGCATCGGGCGATGCCAAGGTCAAGGCGAACATCGCCATCAACCTGCCCGAGCTCAAGATCGCGATCCAGGAGCACTGCCCCGACGCGGTCGTTAAGTACGAGAACGACGCCAACGCTGCTGCTATGGGCGAGGCCTGGCTCGGCTCTGCCAAGGGCGTACAGAACGTGGTGATGGTCACCATTGGTACCGGCGTGGGCGGCGGCGTTATCGTTAACGGCGACGTGGTATCGGGCGTTGTGGGTGCTGGCGGCGAGATTGGCCACATGTGCCTGAACCCGGCCGAGGAGCGCACCTGCGGCTGCGGCGGCCATGGCCACCTGGAGCAGTATTCCAGCGCCACCGGCGTGGTGAGCAACTACCTTGCCGAGTGCAAGAAGGCGGGCGTCGAGCCCATCGAGCTGACCGGCCCCTCCGATTCCAAGGACGTGTTCCAGGCCTGCCGCGAGGGCGACAAGCTCGCGCTGGCCGCGGCCGATACCATGGCCGACTATCTCGGCCGTGCACTGGCGCTTATTGCCAACGTGGTTGATCCCGAGATGTTCCTCATCGGCGGCGGCGCCTCCGCTTCGGCCGATGTCTATCTCGACAAGGTTCGCGAGCACTTTAAGCAGTACGCGCTTTCCGCCTCGCGCGAGACGCCCATTAAGGTCGCTTCGCTCGGCAACGACGCCGGCATCATCGGTGCCGCATACGTAGCCCTGCGCGCCGCCGGTAAATAGCTGGTGCAAGGGGGTCAGGTTACTTTGCACCAACATGGTGTAAAAGGGACAGCCTTGGCCCCCGTGCCTACCCCAAAATATGCCGTGCCCCTTCCGTCTGCGAAGGCTCGGCATCGGCGTGCTACCATAGCTACGTCCAAGTACACATATCAAGTGGAGGATATCCATGGCAAACGTTCTTGTCTTTGGTCACCAGAACCCCGATAACGACGCCATCATGAGCGCCGTCGTCCTGTCCCAGCTGCTCAACCAGGTTGAGTATGCCGGCAACACCTACGAGGCCTGCGCCCTTGGTCAGCTTCCGGCGGAGTCCGCCAAGCTGCTCGCCGACGCCGGCATTGCCGAGCCCCGCGTGATTGAGTCCGTCGAGGCCGGTCAGCTCGTCGTCCTCACCGACCACAACGAGTCCGCCCAGTCCGTCGCCGGCCTTAAGGACGCCACGGTCTTTGGCGTCGTCGATCATCACCGCATCGGCGATTTCGAGACCGCCGGCCCGCTGCACTACATCTGCCTGCCCTGGGGCTCCAGCTGCACCATCGTCACCAAGCTCGCCGACGTGCTCGGCGTTGAGCTTTCCGACGTCCAGGCCAAGCTGCTGCTCTCGGCCATGATGACCGACACGCTCATGCTCAAGAGCCCCACCACCACCGCTGTCGACCGCGTCGTCGCCGCCAAGCTCGGCGAGCAGGTGGGCGTCGACCCGGTCAAGTTTGGCATGGAGGTCTTCCTCACCCGTCCGTCCGGCTCCTTCACCGCTGCCGAGATGGTCGGCAACGACATCAAGATGTTCGAGCCCGCCGGTAAGAAGCTGCTCATCGGCCAGTACGAGACCGTCGACAAGAGCCGCGCGCTCGGCATGATCGACGAGATTCGCGAGGCCATGCGCGCCTACGCCGCCGAGAAGGGTGCCGACGGCATTGTCCTGTGCATCACCGACATCATGGAGGAGGGCTCGCAGGTCCTGCTCGAGGGCGAGACCGAGGCTGCTCAGAAGGGCCTGGGCATTGCCGACGAGCACGACGGCGTCTGGATGCCGGGCGTCCTCTCCCGTAAGAAGCAGGTCGCTGCCCCCATCATGGCCGCCTGCTAGGTTTAGTTGACCGAACGCCACGACCGGATCGCGGACGCCCCGCGCTCCGGTCGTTTTTTGTGCATGCGCCGCGTCGTCTCTTGGACAGGCGTGCCCGTGCCGTTGAGCAAATAATGTTCAACCTGTGGTTCCGCTTTTCGGCCACGCCTGCGTGCTTGTCGTGCAGGGTAGGCTAGATGCAAGCGTAATACGTTAGAGCGCGGCGCCGCCACTTGGGCGGGCCGTGCTTTTTTAAGACGGGAGCTTTCCCGTGAAAGGAGCCGCCCATGGCAGCAACCGAGCAGCTGTTCAACGTCCGTGAGCGCAAGCGCTTTGAACGCCACGACATTTGGGAGCGCATCGCCGAGAACGGCACGATTTCCGCCGCGGTTATGGTCATCGCCGCCATCGCCGCCGTCATTTGCGCTAATACCGATGCCTACGAGGCCATCCATCACTTTTTGGAGACCCCGCTGTATGTGGGTCTGGGCAACCTTACGGCCGGTCTTACCGTTGAACTTTTCGTCAACGACTTCCTCATGGCGATTTTCTTTTTGTTGGTGGGCATTGAGCTTAAGTACGAGATGACGGTCGGCGAGCTCAAGAATCCGCGTCAGGCCATGCTTCCCATGCTGGCGGCCGTGGGCGGCGTTGTCGTTCCCGCCTGCATCTACCTGATCTTTAACCATGCCGGCGCCCGCAACGGTTGGGCCATCCCCATGGCAACCGATATTGCCTTTGCGCTGGGCGTGCTGTCGCTTTTGGGCAATCGCGTGCCCAACGGCGTGCGCGTGTTCTTCTCGACGCTCGCCATCGCCGACGACCTTATCTCCATCGCCGCCATCGCCATCTTCTACGGTCAGAGCCCCAATCCGTTTTGGTTGGGCGCCGCTGCGCTTGTGACCTGCGCGCTCGTGTGGCTCAACAAGACGCAGCATTACCGCCTTGCCCCGTATTCGGTACTGGGTCTGCTGTTGTGGTTCTGCATGTTCAAGAGCGGCGTGCATGCCACGATTGCTGGCGTCATCTTGGCCTTTACCATCCCGGCCAAGTGCGGCGTCAAGCTCGATAGCCTCACCGATTGGTTGGGCGAGTGCCTGCCGCTGCTTGATGACCGCTACGACGACGAGGCACACATCCTGGGCCAGCATGACTTTACCGTCTCGACCACCAGGGTCGAGCGCGTCATGCACCGCGTGACCCCGCCGCTCATCCGCATGGAGCGTCTGATCTCCACGCCGGTCAACTTTGTGATTCTGCCGATCTTTGCGTTCGTGAACGCACAGGTTCGCCTAGTGGGCGTGGACATGAGCACACTGCTCACCGACCCGGTGACGCTCGGCGTGTACTTTGGCATGCTGCTGGGCAAGCCGATTGGTATTTTTGGCATGACATTTACCCTGGTCAAGCTCAAGGCTTGCCAGTTGCCGCGCAACGTCAACTGGCACATGATTGCCGGTGTGGGCATTCTGGGCGGCATCGGCTTTACGATGTCGATCCTCATCAGCGGCCTCGCTTTCCCGACGGCCGAGTTTGAGGTTCTTGCCGCCAAGGCTGCCATTCTTGCCGGTTCGGTCACCGCGGCCGTGCTCGGCATGATCTACATGAGTGTGGTCTGCAAACACCCCGCGCCCAAGAACGAGTAAAAGCACAAACAAGTTTGAAAACGCCGCCCGTGAACACCGTCACAAGCGGCGTTTTAGTCATTGGGGACGTTCTTAAATGACTAGGTTTATTCCA
>CATYHY010000134.1 GCA_958407085.1 uncultured Collinsella sp.
TGTGCGCGTCGAGCTCCTCGTCGCTCATGCGGTCGAGGTCGGCACCGGTAATGGCATGGCTGCGATCGGTGACGATTCCCAGCTGCTTGGCAATGGCCACGGCGGTGTCGATATGGTCGCCCGTGATCATGACGGTGCGAATACCGGCGTCGTGGGCCTCGCGGATGGCGTCGGAGACCTCGGGGCGGACAGGGTCAATCATGCCGGACAGGCCGCAGAAGACCAGGTCGTGCTCGAGCGCAGCGGGGCTGCAGTCGCTCGGGACCTCGGTGTAGGTGCGGCTTGCCAGCGCCAGCACGCGCAGGGCCTCGTCGGCCATGGCCTTGTTGGCGGCCACGAGCTCGGCGCGACGCTCCTCGGTCAGCGGAACGACCCTGTCGCCGTCGTAGATATGGGTGCACAGGCCGATCACCACGTCGGGCGCGCCCTTGGTGTACTGCTCATACTCGCCGTCCAGGGTCTCGACGACCACGGACATCATCTTGCGGCCCGAGTCGAACGGGGCCTCGCCCACGCGCGGGTGCTCGGCAGTCAGGCCAGTGAGGCCCGCCTTGCCGGCGTCGTTGACGAGCGCGCACTCGGTCGGCTCGCCCACGGCCTCGCCCAGCTCCTCGTCCCACTGGGCATCGGAGCACAGAGCCATGCCGGCCAGGAACTTCTCCTTAGGCGCGGCGAGCTCGTGCTTGACGACGGTCATCTTGTTTTGGGTAAGGGTACCGGTCTTGTCGGAGCAGATGGTCTGCGTGCAGCCAAGGGTCTCGACGGCAGAGAGCTTGCGGATGATTGCCTGGCGCTTGGCCATCTTGGTCACACCAAGCGACAGCACGATGGTCACGACGGCGACCAGGCCCTCGGGGATGGCAGCGACGGCGAGCGAGACGGCGACCATAAAGGTATCGAGCAGGGCGGTCGGGTCGGTAAGAACGTTGCCCACGCCGTGGCGGATGATATCGACACCAAAGATAACGACGCAGATGACGATAACCATGATGGTGAGGATGCGGCTGAGCTCGGCAAGCTTCACCTGCAGCGGCGTGAGCTCTTCCTTGGCCTCGGCCAGGGCGCCGGCAATCTTGCCCATCTCGGTGTTCATACCGGTACCGACCACGACAGCGCGACCGCGACCGTACACCACGGTGGAACCCATGTAGCACATGTTCTTGCGGTCGCCGAGCGGCACGTCGTCGGTGCCGGCGGCGAGCTCGATCACGTTGGCATGCTTCTCGACGGGCACGGACTCGCCGGTAAGGGCGGCCTCCTCGATCTTCATCGTGGCGCTCTCGAGCACGCGGCAGTCGGCCGGGACGGAGTCGCCCGCCTCGAGCATGATCACATCGCCGGGCACGAGCTCGGCGCTCGGCAGGTGCACGAGCTTGCCGTCGCGCAGCACCTTGGACTGCGCGGCGCTCATCTCCTGCAATGCCTCGAGAGCTTCCTCGCTCTTGGCCTCCTGAACCACGCCCAGCACCGAGTTGACGATAACGACGAACATGATGATGGCGACGTCGGCAAAATCGGGCTCGCCCTTGACCATGCCCGTGAGTGCGCTGATGACGGCGGCAACGATCAGCATGATGACCATGGGGTCGGCCATCTGCTCAAAGAAGCGCTTCCACAACGGCGTCTTCTCGGCTTCCTCGAGCTTGTTAGGGCCTGTCTTGGCGAGGCGCGACGACGCCTCGTCGTTGCTCAGGCCGAGGTTCTCATCGACACCTTGGTCGCTGAGTACCTCCGCCGCGGCGGACAGGTATTCCTTTTGCATATAGAGTCCCCTCCTGGGATTCGGGCCACTCAGCAGATTGATGCCCGATCATAATTCCCAGGAGAAGGGCAAGGGCTCATCAAGGCTGCCGTGCTGAGCGGCAGTTGATAGTGGAGCTATGGTACCCCAAAGCGGCGCGTCTAGCCAAAACATTCCAATTGGAAACACGGCTCGAGTGCAACGATGCAGACCGTATGATGTTCGACATTGATAAAACGTTTTTTCTTCGGTGCATCATCAAACTGAAATATCGCCCAGATAGCAGCGGTTAGAACGGTTGGTAAAGTTTTTGCATATACCGTTTATTCGCAAAAAATGAACTTCTAATTCGGCATACGGTCGATTTTTTGGGGTATTCGGTCGGCATTTCGTTATAATCATCTCAGTTTTATTTCTTATGGTTTATCTATCAGCGCAAGACGATGTCAGATGGAGGTCTGAATGTACAAGCGCACCAAGATTGTATGCACCATGGGTCCCGCCTGCGATAGCGACGAGACCATCCGTGAGATGATCAAGGCGGGCATGAACGTCGCCCGTTTTAACTTCTCGCACGGATCCTACGACGAGCACCACGGTCGCATCGAGCGCGTCCGTCGTATTTCCAAGGAGCTCGGTCTGCCCGTCGGCATCCTGCTCGACACCAAGGGCCCCGAGGTCCGCACCGGCCTTCTGGTCGACGGCAAGAAGGTTGCCGTCAAGACCGGCGACAAGATCGTCGTCACCGCTCAGCCCACGTCCGAGGATTTCCACGGCACCTCTGAGCACATCTCCCTCGACTACCTGGCTCTGCCCTCCGAGGTCGAGAAGGGCTCCCTCATCCTGATCGATGACGGCCTGGTTGCCCTCGAGGTCGAGTCCGTCGACGGCCAGGACATGACCTGCGTCGTCAAGAACGACGGCCTGATCGGCGAGCGCAAGGGTGTTAACATGCCCAACGTCAACATCTCGCTGCCCGCTATCACCGAGCGCGATCGTCAGGACATCCTCTTTGGCCTGACCGAGAACATCGACTACATCGCCGCTTCCTTCATCCGTGACGGCGAGTCCGTCCGCGGCATCCGCGAGCTTTGCCGCGAGAACGGCGGCGAGCACGTGACGATCTTCCCGAAGATCGAGTGCGCCCTGGGCGTCGAGAACTTCGACGAGATCCTCGAGGCTTCCGACGGCATCATGGTCGCCCGTGGCGACCTGGGCATCGAGATCAAGCCCGAGCTCGTTCCGCACATCCAGAAGGAAATCATCGCTAAGTGCAACGCAGCCTACAAGCCCGTTATCACCGCTACGCAGATGCTCGACTCCATGCAGCAGAACCCGCGCCCGACGCGCGCCGAGGTTGCCGACGTTGCTAACGCCATTTACGACGGCACCGACGCCGTTATGCTCTCTGGCGAGTCCGCTGCCGGTAAGTACCCGGTCGAGGCCGTTAAGATGCAGGCCAGCATTGCTCTCGAGACCGAGAAGTACCTCCCGGCTCACGCCCCGCTCGAGGTTCCGGCTGACGCTCACGGCACCCGCGTCGTCAACAACGTTGTGGGTATGTCCGCTGTGAACATGGCCACCACCGTTGGCGCCAAGTGCATCACCGTGCCGACGACCACCGGTCGTACCGCTCGCCTGATTTCGCACTTCCGTCCCAACATGCCGATCTGCGCGTTCTCCCGCCACGAGTGGGCCGTCCAGCAGATGATCATGTACTGGGGCGTTATCCCGCATCAGGCCGAGATTACCCAGGGCACCGTCAACGGCACGATCGTCAAGGCGATCGAGACCGCTAAGGAGCTCGGCTACGTCGAGGCCGGCGATCTGACCGTCGCTACCGCCGGCGATCCCCGCATGAGCGTCCAGCTCGAGGACAAGGTCTCCTCGACCAACGTCGCATACGTCGCTCAGGTGCGCTAAATCGTACTTGCAAGCAGATTTGCATTGCAAAGGGCCCGGAAGGCATTGCCTTCCGGGCTTTTTTAAGACCTTCTTCATATGCCGCCTCATCGATTTGCGTTCAGTCGCAAGCCTCTCCGATGCCGAGCGCACCACCGAAGACGCCTGCGACGGGAGCCGTTGGTCAATTGGGATGAACTGTTCACCGTCAAGCCGGCCGGCTAGCAGCTAGCGATCAGGGGGACTGCGGGGACGTCAGAAGCGGCAACGCGAGCCGCAAAGCCCGCCTCGGTCAGCTCGATGACCTCGGTAAACGTTGCGTCGAAGAATTTCTCGGTCAGCAGGCGGTATGGCGGATGGTCGGGCTCGCCGGGGTTTTCGCGCACGATCTCGTGCATAACGCCGATGGTCTTGAGCACATACTCCTTATGGATGGGATACTGCCCAAAACGCGTCGCCGCAGTATACAGGCGATCGGTCGCGCGCGGAATCGAAACAATGCCGAGCGTCTTGCCAAACCAGTCAAAGTCGCCTTGCTTTTTAATGC
>CATYHY010000135.1 GCA_958407085.1 uncultured Collinsella sp.
CCGATGATGACGACGGCGCCAACGGCCATGGCGGCCATGTTGTTGCCCTCGGACTTCTCCTCGGCGGCCTCTTCCTCTTCGGCCTCGGGCTCGGCCACGTCCTCATCGGAAAGGGCCTCGTCGGCGTAGGTGATGGACTCGACCAGGCAGTCGTTGTCAGCATCGTAGTCACTCGGGACGAACTCCTCGGAGAAATCGCCCTCCTTGAGGTAGTCGCGCATCTCCTCGAGCATGGCCTTGCACTTAACATAGGTGTTCTTGGTTGCAGCCTTGCCGGCCTTGTTGGCCAGGGCGGTACGGGCCTCGGTGCCTTCTTCGGCCTGCATGGCCTCGTCGACGGTCAGGTTCTGCTCGATGAGTTCCTTCTGCAGGGCGTCGAGATAGGCGCGGACGCCGGTGGCGCAGTGGTCGCGGTTCTCATAGGCGAGCGTGTTGATGTCCATGAGGACGTAGTTGATGGAGTTCTTGGGCTCCTCGTTGTTCACGACGTCTTCCTCTTCGCAGTGATCGAAGGAGACATCCTGATCGCTGAAGTAGGGGCTGACCTCGGTGAGCAGTGCGGAGTAGAAGGGGATGGCGACGGAGAATTCGGCGTTGGAGAGCATCTCCCACTGAATGGTCGCGATCTCGGGGTCCATGCCCTGACGGATCTGGAAGGTGTGGATCTCGGTGTTGCGGTTGGAGCCGATGGCATAGGCGCCGTCGGTGTTGGCGTTGAGGCCGGCGACATTCTCGCCGCGAGCGGCGAAGGAACGAATCATCTCAAAGGTGTTCCAGTCGGACTTGCCGGGCTGGAAGAACAGCGGCTGCATCTCGTGGACCAGGGCGCCGGTCGTGGCGCGAGCCTCTTCGCGCTCGTCCTTGACGATCTCGTAGTCGGTGCCCTCGGCAAGCGGAGCCATGAAGTAATCACGACCCTGGATATAGCGCGACCACTGGTGCATACCGGCCTCGCTAATCTCCTCGCCGTAGGTCTTGGCGACGTCGAACTTGCCGTCGGTGTACTCGGCAAAGCCCTTCTCCTTAGGCATGGACTCGATGCCTTCGGAATGGAGACAGTTCTCGGTGTCATCGAGGTCGACGTTATAGGTGAGGTTGCCGATGTTGGGGTTGAGCGAGGCGATGTCATCGGCGAGCTTCATAGCAATCCACTGATGGCCGGAAAGCGCGGCGAACAACCAGGTCTCGGTGCTGTCGGCGATGATGATCTGGTCGTTGGAGCAGACGCCCTGCTCGTCGATCAGGCTGCCGATGAGCTCGACGCCCTCGCGGGCCGTGGCGCTCTCGCCCAGGATGACGCTGGCATAGCTGTATTCGCCAATGCCAGTCTCCTCGGTGATGGGGTCGGCCTCTTCGGCCTTCTCGTTATAGGAGGTGCTCAGCGTGGCAGAGCAGGAGACGCCCTTCTCGTTGATGCCTGCCTCGGAATATGCGTCGTAGCGATCTTCCCACTGCGAGGGGTTGTCGCGAACGAAGGTGTAGCGGTAGGTTGCGCCCTTGGACTTGTACTCAAAACCGGACTCGACCGAGGTGTACTCGTTGCCGTCCTTGTGTGCGGGCTCAATGCCAAAGTGCTTGACATAGCGCGGACCGAAGTCCTCGGAACGGCCGTAGTACGTGTTGCCGTCTGCCGTGAGCTTGCTGCCCATGTAGATCTGGGTGCAGGCGAGTGCCGAAGTCGGCATGGCCATGATGGCCGTTGCTCCAAACGCAAGGCCGCAGCCGAGCTTTTTGAGCGTGTTGACAGGATGAGTAAACCTCATAATCCCTCCCAACCGTTGAAACCCCGCGGAACCGTGCAGGATTTCAGCTAATAAATACATCTATTAGCCTATAGGAAGTCTCAATAGTATTCATCTATTTCGATGAAATACTCGATGAGCGTCCTAAAATATGCGATGAGCGGACAAGAATACTCATTATCTAGCTTTATTTAAATAAAGACGCCCTGCAATTACTGTACCTGAATAAAGCGCCTTGCACGGGGCACAAAGAAAAATCCCCCGCTGTCGTGCAAATGCATAAACAACAGGGGAGACGATAATTGGATGAATATCATACCAATGTGGAATTACTTCTTCCGGCGGTGGATCACGTTAATCGCATAGCCGACGAGCATGGCCAGGACGATGACGATAAAGCCAATCAGGGGGTTGTCGTTCATGGGGTCCTCCTATTTTCCGAGCGGGGAGAATTCGTCGACGATGAGGTCGAGGCATTGCGGAAGCGCGCGGGCTCCAAAGACGCCCGAGTTGCTGGAGATGATCTCGCCATCGAACTGCATGCCCAGCGACGGCGTGCAGGTGATTTTGGCTTCCTTGGTCTGGATGATCTTGAACTGCGGACGGCCGAGCACCTTGCCGGCGGGGTCGAGCGCGGCGGTGATCACAGTGGGCAGGAGCTGGACGGTTTTTACGGGCTCGATGACCGCGATGTCGACCATGCCGTCGTTCATGCGGCAGTCGGGGAACAGGTTGATGTCGTTTTGAATGACCGAGGTGTTGCCGGCCATGCAGCAGATGCCATCGAGCTCCTCGACAATGCCGTCATGCTCAATCGTAAAATGCGCCACCGTGGGGTTGGGTGTGGCGAGCGCCGACAGGAAATAGGCGATCTCGCCGATGTCGTTTTTGGCGGGGGCGGCCTTCATCATGATCTCGGCGTCGAAGCCCGAGCCGGCGATGATGATAAAGCCGTGGCGCTTCTCGTTGCCGTTCTCGTCGAGCCAAAAGAGCTCGCCCATGTCCACTTTGACCGTGCGACCGGCGCGGCAAGCCTTGGCAAGCGCCGCTGCCTCGGGGGCATTGCCGATGTTGTTGAAGAACAGGCAGGCTGTGCCGGAGGGGAAGACGAGCGTGGGGACACCGCATCCGCGCATCTGGTCGAGCACGTTGGAGACGGTGCCGTCGCCGCCCGAAACGACCACGCGATCAAACTCGCGCACGTCTGCCACGGCGTCCTCGGGCTCCATGCCATCGCCGATAAAACGCATCACGACCTCGTCGCCGCCCTGCGCGAGGGCGTGCGTGAATGCGTAGATTTCATCTGAGCTGGGGCCCGATGCCGGGTTGTGGATGATAAGGCAGCGCATACTTACGTTCCCGTTCTGTGACTAACCGAGTATAGTTGTAAGGCAATGCCGATATCCTACCCGTGTTTTTCGGGCCTAACCTTATTCGATGGGTTGATATGTACATTTCCACACATCAGGCTCTACTCGACTTTTGCCAGCGCGCCCGTGAGTTCGACGCGATTGCCGTCGATACCGAGTTTTTGCGCGAGCGCACGTTCCATCCGCGCCTGTGCTTGGTTCAGATTGCCACCCCTGCCGAGAGCGTCGCGGTCGATCCTTTGGTGATCGACGACCTGTCGCCGCTTGCCGAGCTTATGGCCGACGAGAGCGTGACTAAGGTCTTCCACGCCTGCTCGCAGGATATGGAGGTCATGCTCCATACCGTGGGCGTGCTGCCGCGTCCCATTTTTGACACGCAGGTGGCCGCCGCCTTTTTGGGCGAGCGCCAGCAGATTTCCTACGGCGCGCTCGTGCAGACGTTTTGTGGCGTCTCATTGCCCAAGACCGAGTCGCTGACCGACTGGTCGCGCCGCCCGCTGACTGATAAGCAGGTCGAGTACGCGATCGATGACGTCAAGTACTTGATCGTCGCCTATACCGAGATGATGAGTCGCCTGCGCGAGCTGGGCCGGGTGGACTGGGTGCTCGACGAGTTGCGTCCGCTGGCCGACGAGTCGCACTACCGCGCCGACCGCCATGAGGCGTTTCGCAAGGTCAAGCGCATCAACTCGTGTAGCCGTCACCAGTTGGGCATCGCACGCGAGCTTGCCGCTTGGCGCGAGGACCGCGCCGAGCGCCGCAACATCCCGCGCAAGTGGGTCATGTCCGACGATACGCTGCTGGCCCTGGTTAAACGTAATCCCGTTCGTGTTGAGGAGTTCCGCAGCATTCGCGGTACCGACCAGCTGGGGGAGCGCGACGTGGACGGCGCGCTCATGGCCATTAAGCGCGGTGCGAGCTGCCCACACGATCGCCTGCCGCTCATGGTGCGCGGGCACCGTCAGATTTCGCCGGAGTTGGAGAGCGTGACGGACCTGATGTATGCGCTCATTCGCCTGGTTGCCGAGCGCTCGGGCGTGGCGACCTCGGTCATTGCCTCGCGCGATGACCTGGCCGA
>CATYHY010000136.1 GCA_958407085.1 uncultured Collinsella sp.
ATGATGCGGCCGTGGTCCAGGCAGATGATCGCGTCGGAGTTGCGCACGGTGGACAAGCGGTGTGCGATGACAAACGTCGTACGGCCTTCCATGAGCTTATCCATGCCTGCCTGCACGATAGCCTCGGTGCGGGTGTCGATGGAACTCGTGGCCTCGTCCAGAATCATCGCCGGCGGATCGGCGACGGCAGCGCGTGCGATCGAAATCAGCTGGCGCTGGCCCTGCGACAGCTGGGCGCCGTTGCCGGTGAGCATGGTGTCGTAGCCGTCGGGCAGGCGGGTGATAAAGTCGTCCGCGCCCGCGAGCTTTGCCGCCGCGATGCACTCCTCGTCGGTCGCATCCAGGTTGCCGTAGCGGATGTTATCCATCACGGTGCCGGTGAACAGGTTCACGTCCTGCAGCACCACGCCCAGCGAGCGGCGCAGATCGGCCTTGCGGATCTTGTTGACGTTGATGCCGTCGTAGCGGATCTTGCCGTCGGCGATGTCATAGAAGCGGTTGATGAGGTTGGTGATGGTCGTTTTGCCCGCACCGGTGGCGCCGACAAACGCGACTTTCTGGCCCGGCTTGGCAAACACGGACACGCCGTGCAGCACCTCGTGGTCGGGCGTGTAGCCAAAGTCGACGTTGTCCATGACCAGGTCGCCGCGCAGCGGCACGTACTCGATCTCGCCGGTTGCGCGGTGCGGATGTTTCCACGCCCACATGCCGGTGTGGTGGTCGGCCTCCTCGAGCTGCCAGGTATCGGGGTTCACCTGCGCGTTGACGAGCGTCACGTAGCCTTCGTCGGTCTCGGGCTTCTCGTCGATGAGCTCAAAGATGCGGTCGGCGCCGGCGAGGCCCATGACCACGGCGTTGATCTGCTGCGAGATCTGACCGATCTGTCCGCAGAACTGCTTGGTCATGTTGAGGAACGGCACCACGACGGCGATGGACAGCGCCATGCCCGAGATGCTCAGGTTGGGCACGCCCAGCGCCAGGAAAATGCCGCCGGCAAGGGCCACCAGCACGTAGAGCAGGTTGCCCAGGTTCATAAGGATAGGCATGAGGATGTTGGCGTACATGTTGGCCTTCTGCGAGACCTCGAAGAGCTTTTCGTTGCGCTCGTCAAAATCGGCCTCGGCGGCAGACTCGTGGCAGAATGCCTTGACGACCTTCTGGCCGTTCATGACTTCCTCGATATGGCCCTCGACAACGCCGAGCTCGGTCTGCTGCGCAATAAAGAAGCGCGCGGAGTTGGAGCCGAGCAGCTTGGTCATAAAGGTCATAAAGGCGACGCCGGCCACAATGACCAGGCACATCCACACGCTGTAGTACAGCATGATAAAGAACACCGTGACGATGACGATGGTCGTCATGAGCAGGTTGGGCAGCGACTGGCTGATCATCTGGCGCAGCGTGTCGATGTCGTTGGTGTAGTGGCTCATGATGTCGCCGCGCTGGTGCGTGTCGAAGTAGCGAATCGGCAGGTCCTGCATGCGGTTGAACATCTTCTCGCGCAGCTTCTCGAGCGAGCCCTGCGTGACGATGGCCATGGCGCGGTTCCAGAACAGCGAGGACAGGATGCCGACGCCGTAGATGCAGGCGAGGGTGGTCACGAGCTGTGCGATCTTGGGCTGTGCAGCTTCCCAATCGCCCGACTGCCACGATTCGCTAATAATCTGCAGGGCGCTCTGAAGGAAGGTCGCGCCGATGGAGTTGATGATGGCGCAGAGCACCACGCCGACGACGACGAGGGGCAAAAGCACGGGGTAGAAGCCAAAGAGCGTCTTGATGAGGCGCGACATGGTGCCACCCTTGCGGTTGAGCGCGCGCTCGGCGGTCGTTGCCTTACTCATGTGCCTCGCCTCCTTCCTGGGTCTGAGCTTGTGTTGCGGATGCCTCGGTGTCGGCTTCGACGGCCTCTTCGCCCTCGGCAGACATCTTGTTCTGCGAGGTGAAGGTCTCGCGGTAGATCTCGCTCGTCTTGAGCAGCTCGTCATGGTTGCCGATCTGCGCGATACGGCCACCCTCCATGACGATGATGCGGTCTGCGTCCTGCACGGAGCTGATGCGCTGGGCGATGATGAGCTTGGTCGTGTTGGGCAGATAGCTTGCCAACCCTGCGCGAATCTTGGCGTCGGTCTTGGTGTCGACGGCGCTGGTGGAGTCGTCCAGGATTAAGATCTTGGGGCGACGCAGCAGGGCACGCGCAATGCACAGGCGCTGCTTCTGACCGCCGGAAACATTGGAGCCGCCCTGTTCGATCCAGGTGTCATAGCCCTTGGGGAAGCCATCGACAAACTCATCGGCGCAGGCCAGATGTGCCGCCTCGCGGACTTCCTCGTCGGTGGCGTTCGGGTCGCCCCAGCGCAGGTTCTCGGCAATGGTGCCGCTAAACAGTACGTTTTTCTGCAGCACCATGGCCACCTGGTGGCGCAGGGCGTCCAAGTCGTAGTCGCGCACGTCCATGCCGCCCACGCGCACGGTGCCCTCGGTGGCGTCGTACAGGCGGGCGATGAGGTTAACGAGCGTGGACTTGGCCGAGCCGGTACCGCCGATGATGCCGATGGTTTCGCCGCTCTTAATGTGCAGGTCGATATCGTCGAGCGCCTGGCGCTTTGCATGCGCGGAATACTTAAAGCTCACGTGGTCAAAGTCGATGGAACCGTCGGCAACCTCGAGCACGGGCTCGGCGGGATCGGCGATCGTGGGCTCGGCGGCCAGCACCTCGGTAATGCGGTGCGCCGATTCGTCGGCCATGGTCACCATGACAAAGATCATCGACAGCTGCATCAGGCTCATGAGGATCGCGAAGCCATAGGTAAAGATCGAGGAGAGCTGGCCCACGTCGAACAGCGTGCCCTGGCTCGTGATGATGAGCTTGGATCCCAGGTAGATGATGACGACAAATGCGCCGTTGACGCAGATGTTCATCATGGGGTTGTTAAAGGCGAGCAGCTTCTCGGCGCGGGTGAAGTCCATCTGGACGTCGCGCGCGGCGGTGGCGAACTTCTCCTTCTCAAAGTCTTCGCGCACATAGCTCTTGACCACGCGCATGCCGGTGACGTTTTCCTCGACGGACTCGTTAAGGGCGTCGTACTTGTGGAACACGCGCGAGAAGATGGGGCGTACCTTAAAGATGATAAAGAACAGTCCAAAGCCCAGCAGCGGAATGATGACCAGGTAGACCATGGCAACGCTGCCGCCCATGATAAATGCCATGGTAAAGGCGAAGATCAATACCAGCGGCGCGCGCACGGCGATGCGGATGATCATCATAAAGGCCTGCTGCACGTTGTTGATGTCGGTGGTCAGGCGCGTGACGAGCGAGGAGCTCGAGAACTCATCGATGTTGGCAAAGCTGAACGTCTGGATCTTGTAGAACAGGTCGTGACGCAGGTTCTTGGCGAAGCCGCAACTCGCATGGCTGCAGGTGACGCCGGCAGCGGCACCGAAAGCAAGCGACGTCAGCGCGATGAGCACCAAAAAGCCTGCGGTGGGAAGCATCTCGGCTACGGTGGCGCCGTCTTTGATGGCGTCGATTAAGTTGGCGGTGATAAATGGAATCAGCATCTCGCAGAGCACCTCGCCAAGCACGAGCAATGGCGTGGCAACAGCGACTTTCATATAGTCGCGGATGCTGCCCATGAGGGTTTTAATCATCCAGTTCCTCCCAGGTTACACGGATTTTATCGAGCATTTCGGCGAGGTCTTCGCGCTCGTCATGGGTGAGCGCGCTAAAGGCCCGTTCTCTAAAGCGGATGCGGGCCGCCTGGTCGATGCGGGCGTTTTCCCGGCCGGTTTCGGTCAGGCGAATGGTGAGTTGCCGTCGATCCTTGGGGTTACGGCTGCGCTCGATGAGGCCGTTGACCTCGAGCTTGGACAGGATCTCGGAAAGCGACCCCGGCTTGAGGTCAAAGTGCATGCCGAGTTCCTGCTGCGACATCTCGCCGCCGGGCTGCTTGGCCAGCAGGCAGATGATGGGCGCCTTGCCGGACACGCCTCCGCCATGAAAATGCATGTAATGGCCGCAAAAGCCCAGATTATTGAGGATGCGCTTGGCAAGCTTGTCTTCCGAGCTAACCGCTTCGGGTGCATCCGCCGACCGTGACGGGTCGCCGCCGGGCTCGTGCGAACAAAGGCTAAGAGGTTCATCGCACATGAATTAGTG
>CATYHY010000137.1 GCA_958407085.1 uncultured Collinsella sp.
CTCGTGGCCGCCGGCTCCGTCATCACCGAGCCGGTCCCGGCCGACGCACTCGGTCTGGGCCGCGCCCGTCAGGTAAATATTGAGGGCTGGGCCGCCGATTATCGCCGTCGTCTGCACGAGGACGACGAGGCATAACGTTTCACCAAGCACAAAAGGAGCTGTTCCATGGGGACGGCTCCTTTTTCTATCGTGACCTGCGCGACCGGATGAGTGGTCGGTTCGTGTCCGTTGACGGTAAAGACGTTATCAAGACCCGATTAACCCCGCCGCACGGTTACAATGCAAAAAGGCATCTATATGGCATTCGATGTATAAAGGAGAAGGGTAATGCCGATTAATGATCCCGAGAAGTCGGAGAATATGCGCAAGTCCATCCGCGTGTATTCCGGTTCCTCCAACCGTCCCCTCGCTCAGAAGATCGCTGAGTACCTTGGGGTCGAGCTTTCGGGCCTTACGCTAAAGCAGTTCGCCAACGGTGAGATTTACGCCCGCTACGACGAGACCGTCCGCGGCGCCGACGTCTTCCTGATTCAGTCCGTGGCCGGCGGCAACGTCAACGACATGCTCATGGAGCTGCTCATCGCCACCGACGCTGCCAAGCGCGCATCCGCCCGCTCCATCACCGCCGTCATCACCCACTACGGCTATGCCCGCCAGGACCGCAAGGCCGGCCCGCGTGAGCCCATCACCGCCCGCCTCGTCGCCAACCTACTCGAGCGCGCCGGCGTCAACCGCATCATTACCCTCGACCTGCACCAGGGTCAGATCCAGGGCTTCTTTGATATCCCGGTTAACCACCTGTCCGCACTGCCGCTGTTTGGCCAGTACTACAACGACATGCACTTCGACACCGACAACCTGGTTGTCGTCTCCCCCGACGTGGGTCGTGCCAAGGCCGCCAAGAAGCTGTCCGACATGCTCGGCTGCGACCTGGCCATCGCCCACAAGGGCCGTCCGCGCCACAACGCCGCCGAGGTCATGGGCATCATCGGTGACATCAAGGGCAAGACCTGCATCATCAACGACGACATGATCGACACCGCTGGCACCCTGTGCGCCAACGTCAAGGAGCTCAAGGCTATGGGCGCTGGCGACATCTACGTCTGCGCCACCCACGGCATCTTCTCCGGTCCGGCCATCGAGCGTCTGAACGACGCCCCGATCGTCGAGTGCCTCGTCACCGACGCCATTCCCGTCGAGGTCGGCGGCAAGATCAAGACCATCTCGGTCGCCGAGGAGTTCGCTCAGGCCATCTCCGCCGTTTACCACGAGGAGCCCGTCTCCACGCTCGTCGGCGGCGACTTCGCGCTGTAATCCAGCGTGCATCTCATCATCTTTGGTGTTTTTAAAGGGTCGGAAGCTCGCTTCCGACCCTTTTTCTACCCCTCGACAACCTTCCCTGGACAATTAGTTCAGATACGTATTTTTTTAAAGCTCCAAAGGCCGTTCTGAGCCTTCTGAGCTCCCCGGCGAACGCCATACTGCCCAAAGCTCATCGCTTTCGAGTACGACCGCCGCATATTTACCCTCAAATCGCCCTCGAAAGCCCTTAGAAACGCCTCGAACGCCCGCCGTCTTATACGTATCTGAACTAACTGTCCAGTAGCTATCGTCAACCTTCGCGGCAGAGCTCAATTTCCTGCAATCCCCTCAACCGATTCCACCGATTTCATAACACCCAGCCGTTCATGGCGCGCAGCGCCCCGCTGAGCGAAAAGAACGGTATGGCGGTCGCATTCTGCCGCCAACTTAGTACGTTATAGCTATGACGACCGTGATTTCACATCTCTCCGCCCTCCGCGCAATTCGTCGCGCACGACGGGCGTACTCTGCCCTACCCTGGGACTCCGTTGATAGCGAACAGCAAGCACAGGCCTTGGCTGGCTGCATTCCCAACAATGACGCGATAGACTTTGGCGCACTTTCGATACTCGACGCCTGGAATGAAGATGATTCCGAACTGCTCGATCTTCTCGTTTCAAACGAAGACAACAGGCGCCCCGACAAGCGACTTCTTCAGCATATTCTCTCCACTCCTCTTCCTGAAGGTGCAATTATGCACGTCGAGGCCGACATCTACGCAACGTCTCCTGCCATGACAGCCATGCTTTGTTCCAAAAATGAATCAGTCGCCAAAACCTTGATGCTCCTTATGGAGCTGCTCGGAACCTACTCCCTTCCTCCCGGGGCAACATACCCCATTGCCTATGACGACATCTGGCCCAAGGGCGATGACTACGAAGCGATGGACGACCTCGATTGCCGGGGCGACCAGTCGGCGACCGAACAGCAGAACGAAACCCGCTACGAACAGGCACACTACAAATGCGAGCCCGCCACGACCATCGAAGATCTCGAGACTGTTGCACAGCTTGCCAAAAGCAGCTCATACACCTCGTTTCGCACGGCAGTCAAGCTCGCCCGACCCGGATCTGCATCCCCAGCCGAATCCCTAATGTTTGCCGTTCTCGGAGCGCCCATGCGCTTTGGCGGATTCGGATGTTGCAGCCTGCCCATGGGAGGCCTGCTACTCAACTATCGAATCGACTTCGACACTCTTGCGGTCAACATGTCCTCCGGCATCCCTTACGCCATCTGCGACCTATATTGCCCGGCCGCCGGAGTCGACAACGAATACAACGGAATTGGGCATGAGCTTCAAAACGCTCGCATCCACGATGGCAATCGAAATAATGGCCTCAAGGCAATGGGCATCCACGTCCTGGTTATCAATCGCGACCAAATGAAAGACCTTGTTGCACTCGAAGCCTTCGCCCAAACGATGCATCGACTCGCGGGAGTCCGATTCCGATACCGTATCAAGGGCTATCGCAAGCGTCAGGCCGCTTGGCTCAACGCCCTGCGGGCCGGAATCGGCCTTGCGCCGGTCTAAACGGCGAATCACCCGTGCACCGTCGAGCAGGGCTGGACAGTTAGTTCAAATACGTATAAATGGACACATTGAATTAGGCTGTTTTGCAGTTATCTCTATACCATTCGCCCGATTTGAAGGCAGGGTAGACTTCAAAACAGCGTCATATGGACTAACTAAAGCTCCAAAACAACGTATCGGCATTGAATTGAGCACTTCGAGTCCTCAGAACTTATACGTATCTGAACTAACTGTCCACCTCGATTTCGACGGCCGTCCAAACGCCCTCAAATAACCTCAATTGCCCTCCATTTGACAGCGGCAACAGGGTCGCTCACCATAGCAGGCGACAAATCAACGAAAGGATGAACATGGCAGCTGCACAGCCGCTTAAGATTCGCATGGTTGCCGGACTTGGCAACCCTGGCGATGAGTATGCCGAGACCCGCCACAACGCTGGCTTCAAAGCGATCGACGAGTTGGCCCGTCAGGCCGGCGTCACGTACTGGAAAAACCAGGCCGGCGCCGAGGTCGCGCTCATCAACATCAACGATCCCGAGGAAGAGGGCGGTAAGCGCCAGATTGTACTGGTCAAGCCGCAGTCGTATATGAATACCTCGGGTGGCCCCATCTCCAAGCTCTGCCGCGAGTACAAGATCAAGGCCGAGGAGCTGCTCGTAATCCACGACGAGCTCGACATTCCCGCCGGCGACGTGCGCGTTAAGGTGGGCGGCGGCCATGCTGGCCACAACGGCCTGCGTTCCATCATCGACAAGATGGGCAGCCGCGACTTCAGCCGCATCCGCACCGGCATCGGCAACCCTCCCGGCAAGATGGCCGTCGCCGACTACGTGCTTAAGCAGCTGCGCGCCCGCGAGGCCGAGGATTTCCAGGACACCTGCGCCCGCGCCGCAGATGCCGCCGGTCTGGCAATCGTGCACGGCGTGATCTATGCCCGCGACCACGTCAACGGCGCCGCCTCCGCCAACGGCAAGCACTAAAACCTATCATTTAGGGATAGGTTTATTTTGGCAGGTTTTAACTGCGGAAACGCCGCAGCGGCCGCATCGCAATAAACCGCGCACCGCCATACACACATAGCACCCCAAAGGGGGCCGACCTCATTGCAACCCGAGGCTGGCCCCTTTGCCGTTTTACCCGATAAAACCTGCCAAAATAAACCTCTCCCCCTTTGGTAGGCCAAAGTGGATAAACCGGTTGATTTCCGATCTCAGCCGAACACATTGAGCAAATAGGCCATTCCCGCAGT
>CATYHY010000138.1 GCA_958407085.1 uncultured Collinsella sp.
GAGTCGTACAACTTGTTCTTCTACCACATGGACGGCCGGACCATTGCCAAGGCGCTGCCACGTTGGGTGGTATCGCCCTACTTTGTGGGCTATCGTTTGGCCCAGGTCAATGCCGAGACCACGCTCGATACCGATGCTGAGCGCCTACGCGCGCATCTGGAAACGCTCGCGTCGTAAGGCGGGCGTCCGCGCAATGTGGACAGTCTAGCGTGCCATGGCGTCGCGGCCGGCCTTGACCCGCTTGCGCTGTTTGGCGCGCTCCTCGCCGGTTAGGCGCTCAAAGAGATGCCCGATAATCGAGGCCAGCACCTGTTGAAACAGCGTGCCGCACATGACGGGGAACACGACCTCGCCGGGAAAATACTGTGTGGCGATGACGGCGCCCGAAGAGATATTGCGCATGCCGCAGGTAAAGCACATGGTGGTCGTCTCGCTATACGGCAGATGCAGGGCACGTGCGACCAAGATGCCGATGATAAAGCCACTGATGGCGAACGAAAGGATAAAGAGCGCGACTTCCAAGCGCTCGACGTTCATGTGCAGCACGTACTCGCTCATGGCGGTGGAGTTGGACGCGATAACACCCATCATCATGAACTTGCAGGCGGGCGAGAGCGCGGGGGAGAGTTTCTCGTGTCCCCATCCGCGCGTGAGCTCGTTGATCACGATGCCGAGCACGGCGGGGATGGCGATCATAAAGGCCATGTCTTGCATCATGCTCGGCACATCGATCGAGACGGTGGCGCCCAGCAAGAGCTTGAGCGTGAGCGGAATCGTCACAGGCGAGATAACCGAGGACGTCAGGATGATGGTGAGCGCGAGCGGGCCGTTGCCGCCGAACATACTAATCCACATAAAGGCAGTGACTGCCACGGGTACGCTGTACTCGAGCACGATGCCGCAGACAAGGTTGGGGTTGGAACCAAAGAACAGTGAGCCCATGGCATACGCCGCGATGGGGATGAGCACAGCCGAGACAATTAACGCCAAAATCAAATGCAGGGGACGGCGGAACACCTCAGCCACCTGGTGAAAGGTGTTGCTCAGCGCACCTTGGAATGTCATAAAGGCGAAGAGGACGGGAACGATGGGCTTAAGTACGCCGATCTGCTGGGGAAAGAGCACACCGAGCGTTACGCAAATCGGAACGATGACCTGCATATGCCCCGCGAGGAACTTTCCCAGTCCAACCCATTGCTTCATATCCTCTTGTGACTCCCTTTGCTCGTGAATCCGGTTTGAATGGATATGCTAGACGCTCGCATGCGTCCGCGCGTCAGAAACGCTCGAATATTTCGAGGCTATTACCGGCATCGTTTACCGAAACCGCGGCGTGCTGCGGCGTTTTGCGTCCGTACTGCACGGTATAATAAATCCGTTCAACAGATCTGCCTGCCGAAGCGGGCATACACAGAGGACTCATCGCTATGAACCGTGAGAGGTATCGCGGCGACCTGCCCCTATCGGGGGTGGGCGCCTATGTCATCGCTTAAGACGACGCATCGCTGGGCGGTCGCTCAGCAAAACCCCGAGCTCGAAAAGGAGCTTTCGGCTGGCCTGGGCATACCCGGGCTGGTGGCGCGCATTATGGTTGCGCACGGCATTACATCCATCGAGGAAGGCCAGCTGTTTTTGACGCCTTCGCTCGATCGCGACTGGGCCGACCCACTCATTATCCCGGGCATGTCGGTCGTTGCCGACCGCGTCGAGCGTGCTATTCGCAACCACGAGCACATCGCGGTCTTTGGCGATTTTGACGTTGACGGCATTACGTCGACCTGCCTGTTGACCGAGGCGCTGCGCACGTTTGGCGCCGATGTCACGCCGTTTATTCCGCATCGATTTGACGAGGGCTACGGTCTTTCGCGCGCGGCGCTCGACCGCGTTAACGAGCTCGCTCGCCCCCAGCTGATCGTGACCGTCGATAACGGCATTGCCGCCAAGGAAGAGGTCTCCTATCTGGAGAGCTTGGGGATCGATTTGGTGGTCACGGACCATCACGAGCCCTCCGATCAGGTGCCGCAGGGCGTGCCCCTGACCGACCCTAAGCTCGAGGACGAGGGTCCCTCGCGCGAGCTTGCCGGTGCCGGCGTGGCGCTCAAACTGGTGCAGGTTCTGGGCGAGCGTCTGGGCAAGCCGTCGTATTGGCGTTCGCTGATCGAGGTTGCGGCGCTGGGTACCGTGTCCGACATGATGCCGTTGACGCCCGAGAACCGCGCGCTGGTCGCCGAGGGCATCCAGCAGATGCGCGTGACCGCCCGCCCCGGCTATATCGCGCTTGCCGCACTTGCCAAGGCCGACCTCTCTAGCATTACGGCCGATGGCCTGTCGTTTTCGCTCATTCCCCGCTTGAACGCCGCCGGCCGCATGGCCGATCCCAAGCTGGCGCTCGACCTGCTGCTTGCCCGCGATCCTATCGGGGCAAGCGCGCTGGCGGCCGAGCTCGAGGAGATCAACCGTCAACGCCGCGAGATCGAAGCCGAGCTCACACGCGATGCCATGGCAAAGGTCGAGGAGACCTATGATGGCGGTCGTGCAATCGTCGTGGGTGGCGAGGGCTGGCACGAGGGCGTCAAGGGTATCGTAGCGAGCCGCCTGACCAACCGTTATCACGTGCCGGCGCTGCTGTTCTCGATCGAAGACGGTATCGCTCGCGGTTCGGGTCGCTCGGTGGGCAAGGTCAACCTGTTCGACGCCGTAGAGCGCTGCTCCGATCTGCTGATTCGTCGCGGCGGGCATGCGGGTGCGGTAGGCGTGACCATCGAGGCGTCCAAGCTCGACGAGTTCCGTCGTCGCCTTTCCGCCGTGCTGTCCGAGCTTCCCGCCGAGGACTTTGAGGACACCGACGAGGTTGCCGCCACCGTCGACCTCTCCGAGCTGAATATCGAGACCATCGAGCAGATCTCCCGTCTTGAGCCGTTTGGCCAGGGCAACAAGGTGCCGCTGTTGGCGGCCGAGGGCGTGACAATGTGCGATCGCGCCGTGGTGGGCAAAACCGGCGAGCACATGCGCTTCGTGGCGACCGATGGCGCCGCGAGTGTGCCGGCCATTATGTTCCGCGTGCCGCAGATCGATAAGCTCATCAATTGCGATAGCGCCGTCGATTTGGTGTTCGAGGCCGTGGCCGAGCATTGGCAAGGTCGCGTAAAGCCAAAGCTCATGATCAAGGATGTCTTGGTCCGCGATACCACGGCGCCCAGCGTTGACGACCCGGCATGTGAGCTTCGCCGCGGCGTGGAGCCTGTGGACGCCGGTCTTCGTCTGGAGTCCCGCAAGCGCCAAACGCTCGCCCAGCTCTCCTATACCGAGCTCACGCGCTTGCTTATCCATAGCTTTATCGGCTCGAACCAGCCGCATCGCGCGCAGGTTGAGGCGCTCGACGCGCTGGCCGACCACCAGAGCGTCTTGGCCGTTATGGGAACGGGCCGCGGCAAGTCTCTTATCTTCCATGTGCATGCCGCGCGCGAGGCGGTCCTTCGCGGGCGTGCGAGCATCTTTGTCTATCCGCTGCGCGCGCTCGTTGCCGACCAGGCCTATCACCTCTCGTCGACGATGGCCGCGCTCGGCATTGGCGTAGGCGTGCTGACCGGCGAGACCGTGGAGGCGGCGCGCGATGACGTGTTTGCCGGCTTGGCTTCGGGCCGCACCGGCATCGTGCTCACGACGCCCGAGTTCCTGTCCATTCACCGCGACCGCTTTGCGCGTTCGGGCCGCATCGGTTTTGTCGTTATCGATGAGGCGCATCATGCCGGTCTTGCCAAGGGCGGCGACCGCAGCGCCTATCTTGACATGCCCGATATCCTCAAGGCCCTGGGCGACCCGGTCGTTCTGGCCGCGACTGCCACCGCAACAGCTCCGGTTGTGGCCGAGCTCGCCCGCGTGCTACCGATTACCCGTACAGTGGTCGACGAGACGGTGCGCGAGAACTTGCAGCTCGAGGACGACCGAGACCTTGCGAGCCGCGAGAACCGCCTGGTGTCAATCGTGGCGACGGGGGAGAAGACCGTCATCTACGTCAACTCGCGCGACCAGTCCGTGGCGCTTGCTAAGACGCTGCGCAAGCGGGTACCCGATTGCGCGACCCGCATCGCGTTCTATAACGCGGGGCTTGCGCGCTCCGATCGTCGCCG
>CATYHY010000139.1 GCA_958407085.1 uncultured Collinsella sp.
TCATGACCGTCTCGATGGACGGGTCGGACTCGACGCCCTCGAACAGCTTGACCTCGAAACCGCCCTCCTTAAGGTCGGCCTCAACGTCCTGCAGGAATCCGCCGCGGCGCATAGAGCTGCCGCCAGAAACGATGATGGCCTTCTTGCCCTTGAGGTTCTTCACCTCGTGGCGAGCGCCCTCACCAAAGTACAGATCGCGAGGATTGGTAAAACGTCCCATACTGTGCCTCCTAAACAAGCCCCTCTTAGACTTGCGTATATAACGGAGCACCCGATTGGCTCCGTTAGGACCATTTTGTGCGTCGCCGGCGATAGCGACGCAATGTCTAAACGTCTCAACGCTCAGACAAACACTATTTTACCGTTCTGGTTGGTCAGTTATTCACCTAAAGCCAACAATGATGAAACGTTTTTTCTATCCCTGAAGACCCTTGTGGGGCATTCATACTCCCAAGCTGGGCAAACGTTTTATCAGGGTTGACCACATATCCCGGGTAGGACTGTGCCCCTCCAAAATGTGCCCCGTTCGCCGCCAAAAATCGACCGTTTACGGCACTGTGATACCACCCGCGCAACTGAGGTGCCGACATTTGTGCGACATCCGTCTTCGTGGTGCAAAGGTGCAAGTCCAAGTGCGGCACCCCCGGTGTGCCACATGCGGGTAAACTAGACCTTTATATAGAGACATTTGAACCCTAACCGCAGCAAAGGAGGCCCCATGGCATTCGATCCCATTCAAGAGGATTGCCATCGCCTCGTTCTTGAGGCCTTGCGCCGCGACAATATCCCGCTCACCGACGGCCCCGCCGTCGAGCGTCTGATGGAGCAATTCACCCGCAACCCCGCGCCGCTCATCGTGCACGATCGCGACCGCGCCGGGCACCTCATTGCCAAGGTGGTCGAGGCTGTCGACTACCGCATCCCTTTTATCCCCGACGACGCCCAGGCAGAGCAAGAAGAAGCCGCAGCCGAGAACATGCTCCGCGAGGCAGCCGCGCTCGATCCGGCCAACTGGGATGCCCAGCGCATGCTGACGGCGCTCACCGCCGAATCCAACGAGGAATACGTACAGTATCTGGTGTCCAAGTGCGACGAGGTGGAGCACGATTTGGCGCTCAAGATTGCCTCGGCGCAGGACCCCTACGAGCGTGAGGCCGCAGGCGACCTGACCCGCCGTCCCTACCTGCGCTGGCTTGCCGCCTTGGCATCGCGCGCGCTCATTAGCGGCCGCTACCGCATGTCGCTGGATGCCGCGAATCGCAGCCTGGACTTTGCGCCCAACGACCCCGCCGGCGTCCGCCATACTGCGATGCTTGCCATGGCAAAGCTCGAATACCCTGCCGAGGAGCTCAAGCGTTTTCGTTCCGCCCACTCCGTGCCCTATCTTGCCAACGCGCCGCTGCGCCGCCGTCCCAAAGATGCGGAGCGCGACCTGGACCCGTGGACGCTCATCGCACTGATGAGCGCAGCCTGGCGCGAGCTGGATTACGAGGGCGCCGAGCACTACCTGCGCATCCTGGTGCGCTCATGCCCGCACGCGGCCGAAGCACTCTACTTCCAAACCGAGTTTCCCGATGGCGTCTATGCTCGCGTCAACGTAGGTCCGGGCTCCACCGATGAGCTTGTCCTTGCCCTGTCCGAGGCGACGCCGGTGCTGCAGGAGGGCCTAGGCGCGCCCGACAACGCCAGCTTTGCCGCCTGGGTCGCCACCAACGACATCGTGCGCTCCCAGATCGACGAACGAATCCTGCGCGCGGCCGAACAGGGATTGCCGTTTAAGGGAGGAGACCTCTAATGGATCCGAGCGTCTACATCCCCGCCTATCTGGAACGCACCTATCTGGCGTCGCACCCCGAACTCACCGATGCAGCACGCGAGCTTGTCCATAACGACATCAGCGCAAACCCTCACAAGTATGCGCAGACCGAGCATGCCCAAGCGCTGCTGTCCTATGCCGGCGTTCATCGTCACTTGCTTGACGAGCTTCGTCGCATCGAAGACATGGGCAGCGACGAGGAGTTTGAGCAGACGCGCAATCGTCTGTTCGACGATATGCGCGATGAGCTGCTCAAGATTGTTCGCGTCGATGCGCATGTCCTCGACGCCCAGTTGCTCGCCATCATCCTGGCGGACACGCCCGTCGATGCCTGCCTGGGCGACTTGATGAAGCTCGAGACGAGTACGGCCGACTACCTGCAGCAGAGCGTGCCTGGGTTCGACATGGAGGCCCCGCACTACTGGGCCAATAATGTTTTGGCCGACGGTGTCACCGCAGCAGACCTTACCCTGAGCGAGCCGGCGCTTATTGGCTGGCTTCACACGCTCGAGGCCATCTCGCAGTTGTGCATGGCGAGCGCTCGTTACCGTGCTGCCGCCAACTATTCTCGCCGCGTCCTTAAGGCGGAAGGCTATCCCACCCGAGCTGCCGGCACCGTCCTGCTCGCCCTCGCCCGCTTGGAAGACCAGGACGGCTTTTTTGCCCTGGCTCACCAGCTCGAGGAGCAGGTGGGAGCTGATGCACTCGAGAACTCCCCCTGGTACCTGCTCGCCCGCACGATTTTGCTGTTCAAAACAAACAAGATGCGTCCGGCGACACGCGCGCTGCGCGAGTTTGCCAACCGCTGCGAGGGCGGCGCGTTCTTCTTGCTGAACCCCATGTACCAGACGCCGTATCTTCCCTGCCGACCCGAGCCGCACGACCCGTGGGATCTTTCGCACCAGGCCGTTTGGGAGGCCGACGGCATTATCTCGGATACTCCCGACTTTGCCCCCTGGGCCAACGCTTGTGAAGACGTATCGCAGCTTGCCCAGGAATTTGCGCGCCGTTACGGCTTTTAACGGCGCAAACGCCACGACCATGTCATTCACGTTAGGAACGGCTTCATGAACTTCCGCTCATCTCTCGCCTGCACCTCGAGCGATATCGCCCGCTGGGGGCTGCGCTCCGTCCTTAAGCGCCAGGGCGGCGTACTCCCCGGCCGCATCGCCATGAAGATCAACCCCGAGCTGCTGAGCGACCTCGCGGGCCTTGTCGACCGCAGCGTGGTGATCACCGGCACCAACGGTAAGACCACCACCTCCAACCTCATCGCCGACGCCGTTGCCGCCAGCGGCGCCACCGTGGTATGCAACCGCGCCGGCAACAATATGGAGCCGGGCGTGGTGGGCGCGCTGCTCGAGGCCCGCGGCGGCCTTAAGCACACCAGCAGCGGCAAGCGCGTGGGCGTTTTTGAGTGCGACGAGCTCTACACGGTGCGCGTCCTGCCCAAGCTCAAGCCGACCTACTTTGTGCTGCTCAACCTGTTCCGCGACCAGCTGGATCGCTACGGCGAGATCGACCACACCCAAGACGTCATCGCCCACGCGCTGGAGCTTTCGCCGGCAACGACGCTCATCTATAACGCCGATGATCCGCTGTGCGCCTCGATCGCCGCGCGCGTTCCCAATGCAAGCATCGCCTTTGGCATCGACGGTGCCACGGGCACCGAGTCCGACCGCATTAGCGACTCGCGTTTTTGCTCACAGTGCAACGCACCGTTGGAGTACGACTATGTGCAGTACGGACAGCTTGGCGCATACCATTGCCCCTCGTGCGGCTGGACCCGCCCTGGGCTTGTCCGTCGCGTGACGAGCGTGGAGCTCGGCTGCGACGGCTACGGCTTTGACCTGGTCTTTGGATCTACGCCCGACGCGGCTGCCGTGCACATCGCCACACGCTACAACGGCCTGTATATGGTCTACAACGTAGCCGCAGCCTTCTTCGCCGCCCACGAGCTGGGCGTAGACACCGCACGCCTGCAGCCCACGCTCGACGCCTACGTGCCAGCAGGTGGTCGCATGGGCCGTTGGAATATCGCCGGCCGAACCGTCGAGGCAAACCTGGCCAAAAATCCCGTGGGCTTCGATCGACAAATCCAGTCCATCAAGACGGCAGGCGGCAGACTCTGCGCGTTCTTCCTCAACGACAACGACGCCGACGGCCACGATGTCTCGTGGATCTACGACGTCGACTTTGAGCGCATCGCCGACACAACGGGACTTGTCGCCTTTGCCGGCGGCACGCGCGCGCACGACATGCAGGTGCGCCTCAAGTACGCCGGCATCGATGCCGC
>CATYHY010000140.1 GCA_958407085.1 uncultured Collinsella sp.
CTGGTTAGTGGCCCTTGATGGAGTTGAGGAAGTCCTGGGCGCGCTTGGTCTGGGGGTGGTCGAAGAACTCGTCGGGCGTGCCGGTTTCTACGATCTGGCCGTCGGCCATAAACACGACGCGGTCGGCCACGCGGCGGGCAAAGTTCATCTCGTGCGTGATGACGATCATCGTCATGCCCTGCTGGGCCAGACGGACCATGACCTCGAGCACCTCGTTGATCATCTCGGGGTCAAGGGCGCTTGTGGGCTCGTCAAAGAGCATGGCCTTGGGTTGCATGGCGAGTGAACGGGCGATGGCCACGCGCTGCTGCTGGCCGCCCGAAAGCTGCGCAGGCACCTTATCGGCCTGCTCGGCAACGCCCACGCGGCCCAGCAGGTCCATGGCGCGCTCACGGGCCTCGTCCTTGGAGACACCCAGCACATCGACCGGTCCCAGCATGACGTTCTGCAGTACGGTCATATGTGCGAACAGGTTGAACTGCTGAAACACCATGCCCAGTTCGGCGCGCATGCGGGCAAGATCCTTGCCTTCTTGCGGCAGGGGCTCGCCCTCGATGAGGATCTCGCCCGAGTCGATGGTTTCCAGGCGGTTGATGGTGCGGCACATGGTCGACTTGCCCGAGCCCGAGGGCCCGATCACAACGACGACCTCGCCGCGGTCGACCGAGAGATTGATGTCGTTGAGGACGTGCAGATCGCCATAGTGCTTATCGACGTGTCTGAGCTCGATCAGCGGCTGATTGCCGGTGGAAGAGGTGCTCTGTGCCATGGTGCTCGGCTCCTTATGACTAGAAATGGTAAAGCGTTAGCGGATGATGGTCGCGCCGGTCTTGTGCGAAACATAGACAGCGGCCTTGTTGATCGCGACGTTGATGAGAATGTAGATGACTGCGATCACCAGGTAGACCGATACGAGGGCATCGTAGTTGGTAATGAGCACGCGGGCGTTTTGCATGAGGTCGGGGTAGCTCACCACATAGGCGACGGTGGTGTCTTTGACTACGACCACGAGCTGCGAAATCAACGACGGAATAATAAACCGAATCGCCTGCGGCAGCACGATTTTAAAGGTGATTTTAGCCTTGGAGAGACCGAGCGCCTGGGCTGCCTCGACCTGACCGCGCGGCACGGCGTTGACGCCGGCGCGGAAGATCTCGGCAAGTACGCCGGCTGCAGCGAGCGCGACAGGAAGCGTGAGCATCCAAAACGACGGCAGCGCGATCTTGTACTGGGGCAGCACCAAAAAGAAGAAGTAGATGAACAGCAGGCTCGGTACGCCACGGAAGAAATCGGTGAGCACGCGGCAGACCAGCTGCAGCGGCTTAATGTCGCTGGTACGGCCGAGCATAAGGGCTAAGCCCAGCACCAGCGCGATGGCGCCAGCGGTGAGTGCGACTTTAACGGTGCCCTCAAAGCCGGCAAGCAGGAACTTCCAGGTGGTGAGGTGCGTAAAGAAATACCAATAGTGGACCGAAAGCTGGCCGGTCACATAAAAGCGCTGCAGTACCAGGACGACGAGTGCGGCGACGGCAACAAGCGAGATGGCGGTGCCGATGCGAATCTTGGCGCGCATCTTGGGGCCGGGAGCCTCGTAGAGCGCATCGCGCATGGTGAGTGCAGGGGAGGAATGCTTGCTCATCGGAGGATCCTCACCTTCTTATCGATGTAGTTGCCAATGTGGCTCACCACAAAGGCCGTGCCCAGGTAGCCGAGCGCCGAGATAAAGAACGCGGCGACGCCGCCAAGTGAGCGCGTGTTGATATAGCTCACCACGCCGGTGAGCTCTTGCGGCTTAAGCGGCACCTGGCTGCCCAAGGCGGTAGTGAGCATGACGGCGATAAAGAGGTTCGTCATGGGCAATACGCTTGAGCGCAGTGCCTGCGGAATCACGATCTTGGCGAGGATGCGGTTAAAGCTCATGCCGAGCGAACGTGCAGCTTCCACTTGGCCGACGCCGACGGTGTTGATGCCGCTCATAAAGTTCTCGGAGCCAAAGGCCGAGCCCAAAAGGACCGTGGCGACGATAACGCAGGTGCGGTAGGGCAGAACGACCTTGAGCGGCGGCAGCGCATAGACGACGATGATGAGCAGTGCGATGCCGGGGATGTTACGGAAGACCTGGACATACAGGTCGCCAAAGACGCGCAGCGGCTTGAGCGGCGACACGCGCATCACGGTGACGGCGACGGCCAGCACCATGGCGATGACAAACGACTCAAGCGTCATGCCCCAGGTTGCTAGCAGCGCGTCGATATAGTTCTGGCCATAGAGCGACCAGAGCTCGGAGAGACTCATGCGGACCTCCCGCCGATAAGGAAAGGGGCTCCCGTGTGTACGGAAGCCCCGACAACTCAGTGAGGAAACAGTTTACCGCAATAAAGCGCATCATGCGTTTCCGTATGGTTTCGTTGCGGTCGTTACCAGGCTCGCTGCCTAGGCGCCGATCTCGGGCAGCTCGGGAACATTGGTGTCGCCCGTACGGTCGCCGATGCAGATCTGCCACAGCTCAGTCCAGGTGCCGTCGTCCTCGATCTTCTTAAGGAAGTCGTTGACAAAGGCGACGCCGTCGGAATCGAGCGGCAGACCGATGCCGTAGGGCTCCTTGCTGCCGAAGGGCTTGCCGGCGATCTTGTACTTACCGGGCTCGCGGACCAAGGCGCTCTGCTGCATGTTGTTATCGATGACGTAGGCGTCAACGCGGCCCTGCTGGAGTGCCTGGCGGGCCTCCTCGTCGGTCTTGAACTCCTGCTGGCTGGCCTTGGGAGCGAACTCCTCCAGGATGGCGGGGCCGTTGGAGCCGGACTGGACGGCGACGTTCTTGTCGGCCAGGTCTTCGACGCTCTTGATGTCGTCGTTATCGGCAAGCACCAGGATGGCCTGCTGCGTGTAGTAATAGGGACCGGCAAAGGATACGAGCTTCTTGCGCTCGTCAGTGATGGTGTAGGTGGCAAAGACAGCGTCGACCTGGCCGTTCTGCAGGACGGACTCGCGTGTGTCCGAGGTCACCTGGGTGATCTCGACCTTGTTCTCGCCCAGAATGTAGTTGGACAGGAGCTGTGCGATACCGGCATCGAAGCCGCGGGTCTGACCGTCTTTCTCGTTGAGGAGGGAGAAGAGCGTGGAGGTCTGAACGCCACCGATCTTAAAGACGCCGGCGTCCTTGACGGCCGTGGCCCAGGTGCTGGCGGCGATGGCGTCGTCATCGGCCTTGGGGCCGTCGTTGACGAGCTTGTCGAATGCCTTGGCATCGAGCGTGGCGGAAACCTCGGTATCCTCGGAGCTCTTGGAAGAGCCGGCGGCGGAACCCTTGTCGGCCTCGGCGCTGGTGTCGGAGCAGCCAGCAAGACCAAGGCCGGCGACGGTTGCGAAGGTGGCGGCGACGAAGCCGCGGCGGTCGAGAACGACCTGCTGGGAGAGGTTCTTGCTCATAGGAGAACACCTTTCTCAAAAAATCCTAGTGGTTGAGTAGAGTTATACCCTATTGCGCTCGGAAGGGTCAACACGAAATAACTCAGAAACATACTTGCCTTATGGGTAATTCTACCTACCAAAAAGGGACAGGTTTATTTTGGCAGGTTTTATCTGGACAAACGTCGATTATTACAGCTGAGATAGTGCTTTGCAGACGGCATGGTCGGTGCGGCGGCATGCCTTGCTGCTTTGTCTCAATCTGTAACAGTTAGACGAGGAAATGGGTTCTACCTGTTACAGATCGAGATTTTCTCTTCAGGGGAATTCGAATGTCTCAATCTGTAACATCTGGACGGACAAAAGGTCTCTATCTGTTACAGATTGAGACAAAGGTCAGGGACTAAGACGTCTTGTCTAGATCTGTAACAGTTAGACGGGAAGTCGAGCCCTAGATGTTACGAATCGAGATAATCGCGCCGCGAAAATAAAAACCTCCGCGGGGGTGCTTTCCTTGCGGAGGTTTTCTTACTCGTTCAGTAGCCTTGCGGCTTCGGCGGCCATGTTCTCGACCGTCATGCCGTTCTGTGCGAGCAGTTCGTTGGGGTCGTAGCGGTCGGGGAAGCCCTTGGCGATGCCGAAGGTGCGCGTGCGCA
>CATYHY010000141.1 GCA_958407085.1 uncultured Collinsella sp.
GTCACAGTCGAAAGAATCAGGCTCATGTACTCGGCCTTCTTCTCCTCGGCCATCTCGTCCTGATTCATGCGCACCTCGCGAAGGGCGCGGACCTGGGCGATGGACAGAGCGTCGACGTAGGGGTTACGCACGCGAACGGCGCAGCCGAGCACGCGACGACGCTGCAGCGGCCACTCATCACCGACGATGGCAAGGACCCACTTACGGGTGAGCTGCATCTCGGTAAAGACCTTCTTGGACAGATCATCGCGGTCGCCCAGATGCAGATACATCTTGGCGATGCGCTGATCGGTCTTAGCAATCGACATCTCGATGTTGTCGATAAAGGTGCGGAAGAACGGCCACTCCTGGTAGGCAGCCTTGAGCTGGTCAAGATCGCCAAGCTGCTCGCAGGCGGTGCCCAGACCGTACCAAGCGGCCAGGTTAATGCGCGCCTGGCTCCAGCTGAAGATCCACGGGATGGTACGCAGGTCATCGAGCGACTTGGCGCCCAGACCGCGCTTGGCGGGACGCGAGCCGATCGGCAGCAGACCGACCTCGGTCAGCGGCGTCACGGTCGAGAACCACGGTGTAAAGTCCTCGGTGTTCAGCAGGTCCAGATAGCGTTCGTGGCTTGCAGTGTTGAGCTTCTCGGCCATATCCCAGAACTTCTGCGTGGTCTCGGTGTTGGTCTTCTCGACACTCGGGGCCGACTGCAAAAGCGTTGCGGCGGCAACGGACTCAACATGGCGCTGAGCCAGCGTGCGGTTGCCGTAACGGGCAAAGATGACTTCGCCCTGCTCGGTAAGCTTAAAGAAGCAGTTGACCGAACCCTTGGGCTGCGCCAGCACGGCCTTGTTGGCCGGGCCGCCGCCACGGCCCACGGCACCGCCGCGACCGTGCATGAGCACCAGGTCGATATCGTTCTTCTCTGCCCACTTGGCGATGCGCTCCTGCGCGGAGTGCAGCGCGAGCATGGCCGTGGTAGGACCGGCATCCTTGGAAGAGTCGGAATAGCCCAGCATGACCTCCATGCGGCGGTTGGTCTGGGCAAGGCGCTTTTGCACCACGGGCAGCGTAAGCATCTGATCGAGCACGTCGACGCAGCCCTCGAGGTCCTCGAGCTGCTCGAACAACGGGATCACGTCGAGCTCGGGGACATCCTCCTCGTGTGCAAAGGACAGGTGCGCCAGCTCAAAGACGTCGGCCACATGCTGAGCGCTCTTGGTAAACGAGATGATGTAGCGGTGCGCCATCTTCTTGCCGTAGCGCTTTTGGATGGAGCCGATAGCGCGGAAGGTATCGATGACCTCGCGCGTCATGGGCTGCAGGTCGCCATGGATACCGTTCTCGTGGATATCCTTAAGGGCGCGGGCATGCACCACGGAGTGCTGACGGAACTCCATCTCGACCATATGGAAGCCGAAGGACTCGACCTGCCAGATGATGGTTTGGACCGGGCCGTAGGCAGCACGGACGGCACCGCAGGCGGCCAGCGAACGCTGGACGACGCGCAGGTCATCCAGGAACTCGTCGGCGCTGTGGTACATGGTGTCGGTGATACGACGGACGGTGGCGTTCAGGCGGTCGGCCATGACGAGCATGACGGCGCGATGCGGCTCGTGCTCGGAGATCAGCTCGGCGCGGGCCGTGTAACGAGGGCTCATCTCGACCTGATGGTTCCACAGGTTAATGAGCTCGGCCGACGGCTTGCTGTAGGTAGCCTCGAGCGTGAGGTTGCGGCCGATGTGGCGGCACTTGTCCTCGAGCTTGAGCACCATGTGCGTAAAGTACTTGGCGGCGACCTCACGGCTCACCTTGGCGGTGACGTTGGGGTTACCGTCGCGGTCGGAACCGATCCAGCTGCCGGGATGGAAGAACGCCGGGCACAGCGGCGGCACAGTACCGGCCTTGTCGCCCAGCACCCAATCGTCAAAACGACGATAGATAACGGGGATAACGTCGAACAGCGTGTTATCGAAGATGTCGATGATGGTATCGGCTTCCTCGACCGGCGTGGGCTTCTTGAGCGCGATGGGACTCGTACGCACCAGGGCGTCGATCTCCTGCAGCATATGGCGCTCGTTCTCCACCAGGTCGGAGCCGCCCAGACGCGGACGCTCCTCCAGCAGGTTGGAGATACGGCGGATCTTGCCCTCGACGGCCTTACGACGGGCCTCGGTGGGATGTGCGGTAAAGACAGGGTGGAACTCGAGCTTGCCGAGCAGCTCGTTGGCACCCTCGACACCCAGCTCATTCACCAGCTGGTGATAGGCAACGGTAAGCTCGTTGGCAGGATCGACCTCGGTATCGGTCGACGCACCGGCCTCGCGCTCGCGCAGCTGCGCCACACGGTAGTTCTCCTCCGACAGGTTTGCCAGATGGAAAAAGCTCGTAAAGGCGCGAACGATGACCTGCTGCTTATCGAGCGGCAGGCTGTCGATCAAATCGACGACCTCACGAAATGCCACGGCAGTGGGCTCGTCGGCGGTGGGCACGCCCTGCTCGTCGACGGCTTCGTCGGCAGCGCAGGTACCGGGGTTGCCGGCATTGACCACAATCTCGGCTGTCAAAATCTTGTCGAACAGGTCCGCGATCTCGGGATCATACTCGCTAAGCACACGGCGCTCCAGGCGCAAGAACAGCGCCAGATTGTCGCGCAGCTCCTCGGGGATCTCGATCTCGGCGAGACGCTCCCTGGACTCGGCATTCGAGCCGATTCGGTTAACGAGGCGGTTGACCACGGCAGCGACGCGCGCCGCGGCTTCGGGTACAGACTGGTTGCTTAGGTTCTCAGCCACGTTTCCTCCCATTCCTCCTTCTATGCACGTAACATGCGGTATTCATTATAGGCGCTTGAGAAATACTTTCGACACTGATTGCGCTTTACCACACAAAAGTATTTTCTGCATTGCAAAGGTTTTTGCCCTAAATGGTCGTATTTCTCGGTGGGCGGCATACGTAAACGGGGGCATTCCGCATAAAAGCGAAACACCCCCGTAACAATCGCTCTCCATGAGCAGGGCACGTTAGCAGGCCCGAAGCTCAAAAAGATGCGCTACAGGCGCTCGCGAACCGCCTCGACGACGTTGTCCAGATCGGCGAGCACCTCGTCATGGCTCTGCATGTCGCGCACTTTGACCTTGCCGGCGGCAAGCTCGTCGCCACCCAGGACCAAGATGAGCTTGGCGCCTACCTTATCGGCTTGCTTAAACTGGGCCTTGAGCGAACGACCCTGATAGTCGGCCTCGGTCACGATACCTGCGGCGCGAAGCTCCTGCGTAATGGCAAAGACGTTCTGACGCAGCTCCTTGCCGGCGTTGGCGACATAGACGCACGGGGCCTCATCGGCACCCAAATCGCTGCCAAAGGCCTGCAGGGCCAGCAGGGCGCGCTCAAAACCGACAGCAAAGCCGACGCCCGCCGTGGGCTTGCCACCCTCGAGCTCGACCAGGCCATCGTAGCGGCCGCCGCCGCCGATGGAGCCGACGCCGGCGCCAGGGGCCTCGACCTCAAAGACAGTACGGGTGTAGTAGTCCAGGCCGCGCACCAAGGTGGGATCCTCGACATACTCGATACCGGCGGCATCCAGATAGCGCTTGACCTGCTCGTAGTGCTCGCGGCACTCATCGCACAGGTTGTCACCCATCAGCGGAGCCTCGGCCATGATCTCGCGGCAGTGGTCGTTCTTGCAGTCGAAGGCACGCAGCGGGTTGAGCTCGGCGCGCTCGCGGCACTCATCGCACATCTCGTCGGCGTGATCGAGGATGAACTGCTTAACCTGCTCGCGATAAGCCGGACGGCACTGGGCGTCACCCATCGAGTTGATGAGCAGACGAAGCTTGGAAAGATCGAAGCCCAGGCGCTTGTAGAACTCCATGAGCATGATGATGCACTCGGCGTCTGCCGCCGGATCGGGAGCGCCGAGCCACTCGATGCCCACCTGGTGGAACTGGCGCAGGCGGCCCTTCTGGGGACGCTCGCCGCGGAACATGGCCTCGGCGTAGTAAGCCTTAAACGGCGTGGAGCCCTGGGGCACCAG
>CATYHY010000142.1 GCA_958407085.1 uncultured Collinsella sp.
CCGAGGACCGCGGCGACGTCGTCATCCACGACGCCGTCCACGGCGAGGTGACCTTCGATGCCAAGGAGCTCGACGACTTTGTCATCTTCCGTTCCGACGGCACGCCCACGTACAACTTCGCGACCGTCGTCGACGACGCCATGATGAAGATCACCCACGTCATCCGCGGCGACGATCACCTTTCCAATACCCCGCGCCAGGTTATGGTCTACGAGGCCCTCGGCGCGCCTGTGCCCACGTTCGCCCACATCTCTATGATCCTGGGCGCCGACGGCAAGAAGCTCTCCAAGCGTCACGGCGCCACCTCGGTGGAGGAGTACCGCGACGCCGGTTACCTGCCCGATGCCTTCGTCAACTATCTGGCACTGCTCGGCTGGTCGCTCGACGGCGAGACCACGATCATCCCGCGCGATGTCCTGGCCAGCAAGTTCTCGCTCGACCGCATCTCCAAGAACCCGGCGACCTTCGACCCCAAGAAGCTCGACTGGGTCAATGCCGAGTACATCAACGGCATGTCCGACGCGCAGTTTGCCGACGAGATCATGGTCCCCGAGCTGCACGAGGCAGGCCTCATCGAGGGTAACGTCGAGTATGGCGAGGACTGGATCGACGCGCTCGCTGCCATTGTCAAGCCGCGCACCAAGATGCCGGCCGACGCCGTTACCGTCGCCGCCCCTATCTTTGCCACGGCCGAGACGCTCGAGTATGACGAGAAATCCGTCAACAAGGGCCTGGCCAAGGAGGGCATGGGTGCCATTCTGGCCGCCGCCAAGGCCGCGCTTGAGGGTGTTACCGAGTGGACGGCCGCTAACATCGACGCTGCGCTTGAGCCGCTGCCCGAGCAGATGGACCTCAAGAAGCGTGTGGTGTTCCAGGCCGTGCGCGTCGCCGTTTGCGGCAACATGGTGAGCCCTCCGCTGGGCGAGACCATGGCGCTCGTCGGCCGCGACGACTGCCTGGCGCGTATCGATCGCGCCCGCACGATGGCGCTGTAATCGCTGCGCAAACGTATGTATCCGAGCCCCGTTCACCCCGAGCGGGGCTCTTGTTTCTGTATGTGTATGGGATTGGAGGTGCTGGGGCCATGGCCGAGCAACTTTCGCTGTTTGGTTCGCCGGAACCGGAGGAAGCTCCGAAGTCCGCGGCTCCTGCCGCCGCCCCGGCGCAGCCCGAGCCCGCACCTGAGCCCATCGCCGCCTATGCGAGCGTGGTTCTCGACATCCCGACGCGTGCGCTGTCCGAGCCGTTTGCCTATGGCATTCCTCAACCCCTTGCTAGCGAAGCGCAGATCGGATCCACGGTCCTGGTCCACTTTGGCAACCGTGCCGCCGCAGGCTATATCGTCGATATTGCGCCCGAACTGGGCGACTTGCAAGGCAACATTACCCTCGACACCGCGCGCATCAAGCCTATCGAGACCATCCTCAGCAAACCGCTCTTTGGCGCCGAGTCCGCCCGTATTGCACGTTGGATGAGCCGCGAGTATGTTGCGACGCTTTCCGAGTGCCTGCGCCTGTTCTTGCCTCCGGGCGGAAGCCCGCGCGTGGTCAAGGGCGATGACGGCGTGTGGACCGTTGAGCGCCCTGCCGTTAAACCCATCCAAAACCGCTGGGTCATGCTCACGCCCGAGGGTTTCGACTACACGCCGCCAAAGACCGCGGTCCGTCAGCGTCAGCTCATCGAGGCGCTCCAGTGCGGCCCGGTCACGACGCGCGACCTCAACCTGCTCTATAACAGTATGTCGGCGACCATCAAGGCGCTCGAAAAACGCGGCGTCGTGGTGGTGGAGGAGCGCCGTGCCTGGCGCGGTTGCAGCGAGCAGACCACGCTGTCCTCGGCAAGCGGCAAGGCGCCGGTCTCTCTTACCAACGGCCAGCAACAGGCACTCGCGCAGATTGAGCGCGCCCGTCTGGACGCTCATGGCGACGTGGTGCTGGTCGACGGCGTCACCGGCTCCGGCAAAACCGAGGTCTACCTCTCGGCGATTGAGCGCGTGCTGGCGACCGGCCGTTCGGCCTGCGTGCTCGTGCCCGAGATCTCGCTTACGGCCCAGACCGTCGGCCGCTTCCGTTCGCGCTTTGGCGAGACGGTCGCCGTGTTCCATTCGCGCCTTTCGGCCGGCGAGCGTCTGGACCAGTGGGATATGGTCGCCAGCGGTGCGGCCCGCGTGGTAGTCGGCGCCCGCTCGGCGCTCTTTTGCCCGCTCAGCGACCTTGGTCTCATCATCATCGACGAGGAGCACGAGACCAGCTACAAGCAGGGCTCTAGTCCGCGCTACCATGCGCGCGAGGTGGCGGCCGAGATGGCGCGGCGCTACCGCTGCCCGCTCGTGTTGGGCTCCGCCACGCCCTCGGCCGAGGCCCTCGACCGCTGCCGCCGTGGCACGTATAACGGTGCCACCTGGACGCGCGTCGAGATGCCCGAGCGCCCGGGACACGCCGTGCTGCCGACAGTCCGCATTGCCGACCTGCGCCGCGAGTTCTCGCACGGCAGCCGCTCTATGTTCTCAAAACCCTTGATGGAAGGTCTGGAGCGTGTGGTCGAGCGCCGCGAGAAGGCAGTGCTACTACATAACCGCCGTGGCTTTGCGCCGTTCCTGATGTGCCGCGAGTGCGGCTGCGTCCCAACCTGCAACCACTGCTCCACCGCGCTTACGTATCACGAGCGCACGCACACGCTGCAGTGTCACACCTGCGGATCGTCTTGGCGCGTGCAGCCGTATCCCGCGCCCACGAGTCGTTGCCCCAAATGCGGTAGCCGCTATCTGGCAAAAATGGGCCTGGGCACTCAGCAGATCGAGGACGCACTGCACCAGATGCTGCCCGAGGATGTCGCCATCATTCGCATGGATGCCGATTCCACGCGCGGCAAGGATGCGCACAAAAAACTGCTCGAGCAGTTCGATGCCGCCGATTGTGCGGTGCTGCTGGGCACGCAGATGATCGCCAAGGGCCTTGACTTTCCCGAGGTCACGCTTGTGGGCGTGGTCAATGCCGACTTTGCCCTCAAGCTGCCGGACTTCCGCGCAGGGGAGCGCGCCTACGACCTGCTGGAACAGGTGGCGGGCCGTGCCGGTCGCGGCGATCGTCCCGGTGAGGTGATCATCCAGACCTACCTGCCCGAGGATCCGGTCATTCGCGCCGTCGCTGAGCACGACCGTTCGATCTTTACCGACTACGACCTGGATCAGCGCCGCGACGCGCTGTACCCGCCGTTTATTCGCCTGGTCAACATTTTGGTGTGGTCGGCGAACCGAGACGACGCGCACGACTACATCGGGCGCATTGCAAAGCTTCTTAAGCGCCGCTGGCATGCCGCCGCGCCAGACTTTTTGCGGGCGGGCAGCGCGGTGCCGCAGGTGCTGGGCCCGGCTTCGTGTGTAATCGAGAGAGCCAAGGACCGTTACCGCTTCCATCTGCTTGTGAAGTCGCCCGTGGGGTACCATGTCTCTGATGATATCGACGCCTGCCTCAAAGAGGCGGGCTCCATGCGCGGCGTGAGCGTGAGCGTTGACGTCGATGCCTATGATTTGATGTAACAACCCGAAAGGATGGCCATGGAAGCCAACGGAATCGTACTGTCGCCCGACCCTCGTCTGCGCCAGGAGTGCGCCGTCATCGAGGAGATCACCCCGGCGATTGAGGCGCTTGCCGAGAAGATGAAGAAGATGATGTTCGACAACGGCGGTTGCGGCCTGGCCGCCCCGCAGATCGGTGAGCTCATTCAGCTCGTCACCATCGACTGCGACTACAGCGACAAGAACGATTACGACCCGTACGTGCTCATCAACCCCGTCATTGTCGAGCAGAGTGACCATTTGGTGCCGTTTAGCGAGGGCTGCCTTTCCATCCCCGGCATTAGCTGCGAGATCGAGCGTCCCGATCACGTTGTCGTCGAGGCGTATGACCTGGATGCCAACCTGATTCGCTATGAGGCCACAGGCGACCTGTTCTGCGTGTGCCTGCAGCACGAGATCGATCACCTGCACGGCAATA
>CATYHY010000143.1 GCA_958407085.1 uncultured Collinsella sp.
CACCGCTTCTACCTCACGCTCAACCTGGACGAGGAGCACCGTATCGTGCCCCAAAACGCTCACCTGTTTGTGGCGAGCGGCGCCGCCATGGCGCACGAGTCCAACAAGCTCAGCACGTTCCCGCAGCTCATCGAGGCCATCGATGCCCTGGGTGACACGCAGGGTGCCGAGGTCGAGCGTCTGGACCCGCTCTTTGCCACCGACGAGGACTTTGTCGAGTTCAAGACCCGCCACGACCAGGAAGTCGTTCCCAAGGGCAAGCTCGACGGCTACACCGGCCGCGTGTTCATCGGCATCGACGCCGGCTCCACCACCATGAAGGCCGCGCTCGTGGGCGAGGACGGTCAGCTGCTGCACACCTGGTACGGCAACAACAACGGCGACATCCTGGGCACGGCCAAGGTCATCATGGCCGATTTCTACAACCACATCCCCGCCGGCTGCACCATCGGCCACGTGACTACCACGGGCTACGGCGAGGCACTGCTCATCGAGGCCCTCAAGGCCGATTCCGGCGAGATCGAGACCGTCGCGCACCTGCGCGGCGCCAAGGCGTTCCTGCCCGGCGTCGAGTTCATTCTGGACATTGGCGGCCAGGACATGAAGTGCCTGCGCGTCAAGGACGGCGTCATCGAGCACATCATGCTCAACGAGGCTTGCTCGTCGGGTTGCGGCAGCTTTATCGAGAGTTTCGCCGTGTCTATGAACATGGACGTGCGCGCGTTCGCCGATGCCGCCATCCATGCCAAGGCCCCCGTCGACCTGGGCAGCCGCTGCACGGTCTTTATGAACTCGCGCGTCAAGCAGGCGCAAAAGGAAGGCGCCACGGTGGGCGACATCGCGGCCGGCCTGTCCTATTCCGTCATCAAGAATGCCCTGTTCAAGGTCATTAAGCTGCGCGATCCCAAGGAGATCGGCAGCCAGGTAATCGTCCAGGGCGGCACCTTTATGTCCGATGCCACGCTGCGCGCGTTTGAGCAGCTCACCGGCGTTCATGCCGTGCGTCCCGACATCGCCGGCTGCATGGGCGCCTACGGTGCGGCCCTGCTCGCCCGCGATCGCGCCGGCGCCGACGGCACCTCGACCATTCTTTCGGCTGAGGACATCGCGCACCTCACCGTGACGCAAAAGCATGTCCGCTGCGGCCGTTGCTCCAACAACTGCCAGCTTACCGTCAACGACTTTGGCGGCGGCAGGCGCTTCATTACCGGCAACCGCTGCGAGAAGGGCGCCGGCCACAAAAAGCAGAAGACTGAGGCCCCCAACCTCTTCAAAAAGAAAAACGAGCTGCTCTTTGACCGCGAGGTCCTGAGCCCCGACGAGGCCCCGCGCGGCACCGTGGGTATCCCGCGCGCACTCAACATGTACGAGAACTACCCCTTCTGGCACGCGTTCTTTACGCGCCTGGGCTTTAGCGTGCAGCTGTCCGACCAGTCGAGCAAAAAGACCTACCAGGCGGGCATCGAGTCCATGCCGTCCGAGAGCGTGTGCTATCCGGCCAAGATGAGCCACGGCCACGTGATGAACCTCATTGACCGTGACGTCGACTTTATCTGGATGCCGTGCGTGCGCTGGGAGCGCAAGGAGGATCCGACCGCCGGCAACTGCTATAACTGCCCCATCGTCATGAGCTACCCCACGGCGCTGGCGCTCAACATCGACGAGATCCGTGAGCAGAACATCGAGTTCCTGTACCCGTTTGTGCCCTATCACGACAAGACCGAGCTCAAGCGCCGTCTATACCAGGTGCTCGCCGTCGACCGTGTGGCCGATGCTGAGGCCGGTCGCGGTCGCGTGCGCGGTCCCAAGATCACGCGCTCTGAGGTCGATGCCGCCGTCAACGCCGCCTACGAGGCCGACGCGCGTTTTCACGAGGACATCCAGACCATGGGCGAGGAGGCCCTTAAGTGGGTCGAGGACCACGGCGGCCACGGCATCGTACTCGCCGGTCGTCCCTACCATAACGACCCCGAGATCAACCATGCCCTGCCCGAGCTTATCTCGAGCTTTGGCTTTGCGGTCTTTACCGAGGATTCGCTCGCGCATCTGGTGAAGCCCGAGCGTCCGATTCGCGTCGTCGACCAGTGGATGTACCACAGCCGCCTGTACGCCGTCGCCCGTTTTGTGACGATGCGCAACGACCTGGACCTGATCCAGCTCAATTCCTTCGGCTGCGGCCTGGACGCTCTGACCACTGATCAGGTGCAGGAGATCCTGGAGGCCAGCGGCAAGATTTACACCGTGCTCAAGATTGACGAGGTGTCCAACTTGGGCGCCGCGCGTATCCGTATTCGCTCGCTCATGGCGGCGCTCAAGGACCAGGAGGCCGAGCGCTTGGCCGAGGCTACGGCCGCGGGCGAGACTTACGAGCAGGGCGATGCCGCGCCGGTGGCGCCCTCCACGGATGCCCCCGCGTTCGCGAGCCGTAAGTACACGTTCGAGGCGCAGCGCGAGAGTGCTTCGACCGCGTGGCCCAAGGTGCCCTTTACCGAGCAGATGCGCGAGGAGGGCTACACCATCCTGTGCCCGCAGATGGCGCCGATCCACTTTGACCTGGTCAAAGAGGTGTTCCGTGGTGCTGGCTACAACTTGGAGCTGCTGCCCTCGACCGATCACGATGCCGTCGAGGCCGGCCTGCGCTACGTGAACAACGACATCTGCTATCCGTCGATCCTGGTGACGGGCCAGATCATGGAGGCCATCGAGAGCGGTCGATACGACCTGTCCAAGACAGCCGTGGTTATCAGCCAGACCGGCGGCGGCTGCCGTGCCACCAACTACATCGCACTCATCCGCAAGGCCCTGCGCGAGAGCGGCCACCCCGAGATCCCGGTGATCTCGCTTTCGGCCGTGGCGCTGGGCGAGGACAACCCTGGCTTTAAGATTACGCCGGCGCTGCTTAAGCAGGCAGTCTACGCGGTGCTCTTTGGCGACGTGATGATGCAGATGCTCTATCGCTGCCGCCCGTACGAGGCCACGCCCGGTGCCGCCAATGCGCTCTACGAGGAGTACATGGCGCGCGCCCGCAAGCTGGCGCCCAAGTTTAACCGCCACAACTACACCAAGCTGTGCCGCGAGGCCATCCGCGCGTTCGACACCATGCCGCTCGTGGGCGAGGGTACCAAGCCGCGCGTGGGCGTGGTCGGCGAGATCCTGGTCAAGTTCCATCCCACAGCCAACAACCACGTGGTCGATGTCATCGAGCGCGAGGGCTGCGAGGCCGTGGTGCCGGGTCTGCTCGACTTTTTCCTGTACTCCATGAGCAACGCCGAGCTGCAGAAGGACGAGTTGGGAAGCTCCGCTACCACGCGCGCTGGTATGCAGGCGCTCATCAAGCTCGTGGACTGGATGCGCACGCCGGTGGAGGAGATGCTCGAGAAGTCCCGCCGCTTCGAGGCGCCCGAGCGCATCGGCACCATGGCCGACAAGGCCCGCACGGTGCTTTCGGTGTGCAACAACATGGGCGAGGGCTGGCTGCTCACGGCTGAGATGCTCGATCTGATTGACCACGGTGCGCCCAACATCATCTGCACGCAGCCCTTCGCGTGCCTGCCCAATCACGTGGTGGGCAAGGCCGTGATTAAGGAGCTGCGCCGCCAGCATCCCGAGAGCAACATCGTTGCGGTGGACTATGATCCTGGTGCGTCCGAGGTCAACCAGCTCAACCGTATTAAGCTCATGATCAGCGTGGCCAAGGAAAACATGCGCGCCGGCAAGGGCTTTAAGCTTGAGAAGGTGGCGCCGCTCGCGATGGACGAGGTCACCGGCCAGATGCGTGCCCACGACGGCTGCGTGAGCTGCGGTTCGGTCGATGAGAGCGCCGTGGCGTCGGTCGCTGAGCGCCTGGGACGCGGCATTAAGAAGTAGCTGGCCTGCTATGGGCTGGATATGAGACAAACGGGTGGTGGCCGTACCGGCTACCACCCGTTTTTGCTTGGACATATGTTGCGTAAA
>CATYHY010000144.1 GCA_958407085.1 uncultured Collinsella sp.
ACGCAGCCGCCGAGGGCAAAGCTGCCGTCGCAGGTCATATCGGGGATGTCGAGCAGGCGGAACGTGATAAACACGCCAAGCACCATAATGCCCCAGAGGACGCCCTGCGAAACGGCGCCCTGCAATGCAATGAGCATGCTTCATACCTCCTAGGATAGGGTGGACACGTGATTCACCATAATAGCGGTAACAATGCATAGAAGAGCTGCGGACAGACGTTTTGTTTTACCTGAAACAAGCAGGGCGGACGCCGGTCTACAGCGCCCGCCCCTGTGGCTCAGATATTGAATAACGCGGCTAAAGCGCGAGCACGGGCTCTAGGCGCATGCCGCGTATGGCATTACGCGTCCAGAGCGGAAAGGTCGATGCCCAGGGCCTCGGCCATCTCGTCGTTCTTGACGACGACCAGGTCCTTGCTCGAGAGGTGCTTGATAGGCATGTCTTCGGGCTTGGCCTCGCCCTTCAGAATCTTGACGGCCATCTCGCCCGCGGCGTAGCCCAGATCCTCGTAATTGATGGAGAGGGTGAACAGGCCGCCGGCCATGCACATGCCCTCCTCGCCAGTCACGAAGGGAAGCTTGTTCTCCTTGCAGATCTGGCCCACCTGCGAGGCGCCCGCGGCGATGGTGTTGTCGGTGGGGGAGTACAGCGCGTCGACCTTGCCCACGGCAGACTCGACGACGGACTGAATCTCGTTGGAGCTCGAGACGGTGAAATCGGTGTACTCGAGGCCCAGCTTGTCGAGCTCCTTCTTGGCGGCCTTGATCTGGACGTCGGAGTTGGACTCGGCGGTGCAGTAGAGCAGGCCGACCTTTTTAACGTCGGGCAGGACCTTCTGCATCATCTCGAGCTGCTCGGCGACCGGGGTGAGGTCGGAAGCGCCCGTGACGTTGGTGCCGGGCTTGTCGTTGTCCTGGACCAGGCCGGAGGCGGCGTAGTCGGTGATGGCGCAGCCCACGATGGGGATATCGGCCGTGGCGCCGGCGGCAGCCTGCGCGGCGGGCGTGGCGATGGCATAAATCAGGTTGACGTTGTCGCCCACAAACTTGTCAGCAATGGACTTACACGTGGACTGGTCGTTCTGGGCGTTCTTCTGGTCGATCTTGACCTTAAGGCCGCTCTCCTTGATGGCCTTGACAAAGCCGTCGTTGGCGGCATCGAGCGCGGAGTGCTCGGTGAGCTGCAGAACGCCGATGGTGTAGTCGGAACCGGCGGCAGCAGAGCCGGAACCAGAGTTGCCGCCGCATCCGGCGAGCGGGGCGAGCGCGAGCAGGCCAGCGGAGACCAGAAGGCTCCTGCGGCTGATGGTGATGTCCTTCATATCATTACCCCCAGTATAAAAATGGCTGGAAACACTGCACTGGGACAAAGTGCAAGTGGAACTATAGTAGCGCTGATGTCCATTTTTACAACAGCCTGGCGGGTTTTTTAATACAGAATCGGATGGGCGGTACGGGTAGTCGAATGGGCGGCGGAGGGTCTTATGCGGCGGAGGAGGCGTCGTCCTCGTCTAGGGCGGCGAAGAGCTTCTTGCCGTCGAGGAGACGTGTGGTGACGTTTCTCATACGGGCGATCTCGACGGTGCGCAGCGTATCGTCGGTGCCTCGGGCGTCGTAGACCGTTCCCAGCAAATACGAGATGCCATCGCGCTGCCTGATGGCAAAGGGACGGAGTGTCATCCGTGCTGCTTCGGTTTCGCCACGCGTCGTGACGCTCGAAATATCAAAACTCACCGTGGTTCCGTGGTCGATGGCCTGCTCGACGAGCTCGCACGTGTCGATGCGCTTGATGGGCGTGCGTGTTGCCTTGGTAGCCTTGCTGCCTGCGCTTGGAGCGGGTTCGGGTGTATCGAGGTAGCCGCGAACGTCGGCGCTCGCCATGGCAACTAAGTGCTGCGCCATGCTCTTGCGGATAGCGATAGGCGTGGAGCGGTTGCGCATGACCATACCGTGGAGCCGGATGATCTCTTCATCGGTGAGCGGGCGGGTAAGAAGTTTGTAGCCCACGCCGCGTTTGTACTCAATTTCGTATCCGGCATGGCGAAGCGCGGAGATGGCGGTGTAGATGCTGCGCCGCGCCGCCGAGATGGGCATGCGGGCGGGGTCGTCGGGATGGGCGAGGCGCCGGATCAACTCATCGGAAAGCATGGCCTTGTCCTCGCCGGTGTTTTCGCTTAATAGTTGCAGGATGCGAACGGCGCGATAGGCTGCCATCGAGGCGGCGCCTCTAGTCGTGGTGTCGTAGGTTTCAACAGCGGCTTCGGTCATGGTGCCCACGTCCTTTCCGTTTTGGGTGGCGACGGTATGGAGCCTAGGACGTGGGGCTTTCCCAGGGGCGCAGGGCGCTCTGGGCGGTCGGTAGTCGTCGGCAAACGGCGGGTCGAGTTTTCAACAGCCCTGCTCAACTGACCAAAAACTTGCCAAAAGCTTGACGGATGCTGTTGAAAAAAAGCGTCTCTCGACCGATGTCGAGAGGCGCTTGTGCGATGAGCGTTGGCGTGTGGCGACGCGAGCTAGCGTCCGACGATTAGAAGTCGGCGTTGCCCACGGTGCGCGGGTGCGGCAGGACGTCGCGGATGTTGCCCACGCCGGTCAGATACATGACCAAGCGCTCGAAGCCCAGACCGTAGCCGGCGTGCTTGCAGGAACCGTAGCGGCGCAGGTCAAGGTAGTACTTGTACTGCTCGGGATTCATGCCCAGGTCCTTGATGCGGGCCTCGAGCAGATCCAGGCGCTCCTCGCGCTGGGAGCCACCGATGATCTCGCCGATACCGGGAACCAGGCAGTCGGCGGCGGCGACGGTCTTGCCGTCCTCGTTCATGCGCATGTAGAAGGCCTTGATCTCGGCCGGGTAGTCGGTTACGAAGGTCGGGCGCTTAAAGTGCTCCTCGGTCAGGAAGCGCTCGTGCTCGGTCTGCAGGTCGATGCCCCAGCTCACGGGGTAGTCAAACTTGTGACCGGCGGCGACGGCCTGCTCCAGGATCTCGACGGCCTCGGTGTAGGTAACGCGGGCGAAGTCGGAGTTGGCGACATGGTCTAGGCGTTCGAGCAGACCCTTGTCCACAAACTTGTTGAGCATATTGAGCTCGTCGGGGCAGGTGGCCATAACGTCCTTAAGAACGTACTTGAGCATGGCCTCGGCGTTATCCATGTAGTCGTTGAGGTCGGCAAAGGCCATCTCGGGCTCGATCATCCAAAACTCGGCGGCGTGGCGCGTGGTGTTGGAGTTTTCGGCGCGGAAGGTGGGGCCAAAGGTGTACACGTCGCCAAAGGCCATGGCAAAGTTCTCGGCATTGAGCTGGCCGGACACGGTGAGGCTCGCATGCTTGCCAAAGAAGTCCTGGCTCCAGTCGACCTCGCCGGACTCAGTGAGGGGCGGATTTTTGGGGTCGAGCGTGGTCACGCGGAACATCTCGCCGGCGCCCTCGCAGTCACTCGTGGTGATGATGGGGGTGTTGACGTAGACAAAGCCCTGCTCCTGGAAGAAGCGGTGGATGGCGGCAGCCGCGACAGAGCGGATGCGGAACACGGCGCGGAACAGGTTGGTGCGCGGGCGCAGGTGCTGCTGGGTGCGCAGGAACTCGACGGTTGCGCGCTTCTTCTGCAGCGGGTAATCCGGGGCGCTCGTGCCCTCGACCTCGATGGAGGTGGCAGAAAGCTCGAAAGGCTGGGGCGCATCGGGGGTCAGCTTGACGGTGCCGGTGCAAATGAGTGCGGCCGAGACGTTTTGATGGGCGATCTCGTCGTAGTTGTCGAGTGCCTCGCGGTTCATGACGACCTGCAGGTCGCGGAAGCAGCTGCCGTCGTTGAGCGTAACAAAGCCAAAGTTCTTCATGTCGCGGACGGACTTGACCCAGCCGGCGACGGTGACGGTTTGGCCGCCGAGCGACTCGGCATCGGCATAGAGCTGCGCGATTTTGGTGCGGTTCACGTATCCTCCCATAACGGTTG
>CATYHY010000145.1 GCA_958407085.1 uncultured Collinsella sp.
TCCTCGCGAGCGGTGGCCTCCCAGTTCCAGGGGCTGGCGGTGGCGTCGGAGATGGTCATGCTCGCAAGCGCGCCATCGGCAAAACGGACGTTGACCACGGCGGAGTCCTCGGTCTCAAAACCGCGGGCGGCGCTGGACTGCATGCCCTGGACGGCAACGGGCTCGCCCAGCAGGTAACGGAGCAGGTCGACGTCGTGCACCAGGTTGACCAGGATCGGGCCGGCACCCTTCTTGCGGCGCCACTCGACGTCGAAGTACTCGTCGTTCTTATAGATCATGTAGTGGAAGCTCGACACGGTGAGCTTGCCCAGCTCGCCGGACTCGATGATCTCCTTGGCCTTGTTGACGAAGGGGTTGTGGCGACGGTGCTGACCCACGAGCACGGGCACGCCGGCGGTCTCGGCCTCGGCGGCAAAGGCCTGGGCATCCTCGAGGTCGTTGGAGATCGGCTTCTCGACCAGCGGCACAATATTGCGCTTCACGGCCTCGCGGGCAACGCCCAGGTGCAGGTCGTTGGGGGTGGCGATGATGACGGCCTCGGGCTTGACCTCGTCCATCATCTGGGCGGGATCGGTGAAGAACGGCACGCCGGCGGCCTCGGCCGTGGCGCGGGCGCCCTCAAAGGCGTCGGCGATGGCGACGAGCTCGGCCTCGGGCTCCTCGGTGACGAAGCGGATGTGGTTGCGACCCATGGCGCCGGCGCCGATAACGGCAATGCGGACGGGGTTGAGCTCAGACATTTCGACTCCTTAATACTGTTGGCGATGGAATGCGACAAAGGGACAGTCCCTTTGTCACATTGGCAATTACTAAGCGGACTTCTTCTTGCTGTCGGAGACCATCATGTAGACGGTGAGCACGACGGCGATGGCGGCGATCACGATGGCGCCGTAGAAGGACTGCTGGTAGGCGGCGCTGCCAGCCTCGGCGTGATACAGCACGGCGGTGATGGGCTGGCTGATCCAGGTGGAAGCGGCATAGCCCAAAAACATGATGCCGTAGTTGACGCCGATGTTGCTGGTGCCAAAGGCGCCACCGGTGAGCGGCGGGTAGATGACGAGCAGGGCGCCAAAGCTAAAGCCGAGCAGGGCGAGCGCCACAAAGAACATGGCCTGCGTAAAGCTCATCGACATGATGACGAGCGCGACGATGGTGACGACAAGGCTGATGAGCAGCGACTTATAGGCGCCGAGCTTGTCGATGATCTGACCAAAGGACAGACGGCCGACCAGGTTGGCGCAGGTGTTGACGGAGACGACCACGCCGCCGAGGGCGACGGCCGCGGCGCTCGTGGGGTCGGCGAAGAGCTGGACGGCGGCGATGGAGGCAACCTTGCCCACGAGCAGGGTGCCCGCGGTGGCGGCGAAGGCGAAGGTGATGATGAGGACCCAGAAACGCGGGGTCTTGACCATCTCGCCCGGGGTGAGGTCGCCGAAGGTGCCGGCATGTGCGCCACCCTTGGGGGCCTCGAAGCCCTCGGGCAGCCAACCGGCCTCGGGGGCCTTCAGGAACAGGGCGGAGGCGGCGATCGTCACAAAGAAGATGACGCCGAGCGCCTTAAGGGCGCCAAAGATGCCCAGGCTCGGGATGAGCAGCGAGGCGAGCACCGGGGACAGCACGGCGGGGCCGGCGGTCGAAGCGGCCAGGGTGATGCCGGAGGCGAGGCCCTTCTTGTCGATGAACCACTTTTGGCCGGTGGTGAGCGCCGGGTTGTAGCCCAGGCCGTTGCCGATGGCGGCGACGAGCGAGAACCACAGGTAGAACTGCCACGGCTCGGTGACGGTGCCGGACATGAACCAGCCCAGGCCGTAGCACACGGCGGCGGCGATAACGACGTTGCGCGGGCCGATCTTATCGGAGATGCGGCCGGCGAAGATGCCCGTCACGGCCATGATGGTCTGAAAGACCGGGAAGGCCCAGGTGAGGGCGCTCGACCACTCGGGGTAGACGGCGAGCAGGTTCTTGCTCACGACGGAATACAGCGCGATGGAGCTGATGAAGAACATGGTGACGCACGCGGCGGAAAGCACGACGGCGCGACCCTTGTTGGAGTTGGTGGAAGCCATTGGACTCTTTCTGATCGATACGGGGGGGGGAGCGGGCGTGTCCGCGGGACCTCCCTGTCAGGTTGGTTTACTGGTCAGTCGGCTTGGCGACGCCGGACTCATCGGACCAGAGCTCGACACCCTTGTTCTTAAGGTAGTTGTCGGCATAGGCGCGACGGCCGCCGGGCTTGGCGGTGAGGTCGCCCATCATGTTGGAGAAGCCGCCGTCGACCTTGATGGCGTCGCCGGTGGTGAAGTCCGAGCGCGTGGACGCCAGGAACATGACGGCGTTGGCGATATCGCTGACCTCGCCGATGCGGCGCGTGGCGATCAGACGGCTGCGGCTCTTTTCGACCTCGGGGTCGGCGTAGAAGTTGGCCGACATCGGGGTCTTAACGAAGCAGGGTTCGACGCAGTTGGAGCGGACGCCGTAGGGGCCCCACTCGGCGGCGAGCATCTTGGACATCATGTTGACGCCCGCCTTGGTGGAGCTGTACACGCCCGAGAACGTCTCGGGGGAGTGGCTGGCGACGGTCGAGATGTGCACCAGGCGACCCTGGCCGGCCTTGATCATCTCGCGACCAAAGCGCTGCGAGGTGATGAAGTAACCGGTGAGGTTGACGTTGAGCACCTGCTCCCAGTCGCTCAGCGGCAGGTCCTCCATGGCGGCGAAGCGCAGGATACCGGCGGTGTTGACGAGGACGTCGACGCGGCCGAAGTTGGCGATGGTTGCGTCGACGGCAGCCTGAACCTCGGCCTCGTCGGTGGCGTTCATCTTGTAGCCCTCGGCGTGGATGCCAAACTCGGCGGCGAGGTCGGCGGCTGCGGCCTTGACCTTCTCCTCGTCCAGGTCGAGCATGACGACGTTGGCGCCATTGCGGGCGAACTCGCGGCAGATCTCGGCGCCCATACCGCCGAGCGCGCCAGTCACGGCGCAGACATCGCCCTCGAGCTTAAGCCAATTGCTCATAGGAACTTCCCTTCTTGTGCCTCCCGGTGGGTCGCTCCCATTAATCGACCCACGTGGTTTTCGCTGGTTATCGTATGCTTTGCATTTGCGCAGGTGAATTGCATATTTGTTAGAATTGCGTTAACCGTAGGTTTACACTGTGCGATGCAGTTTATTCTCAATTGAGCGCGTGACCTGCGAAAACAACCCCCTGTGGCACCATGCGGTCACAGGCGCGAAAACGGGAGATTGACGTGTACGATCGACGACTCGAGGCCATATCGGCTGCCGCGGAGCTGGGAAGCTTCTCGCGTGCGGCGGCAAAATTGCGTGTGTCGACTCCGGCGCTCGTCAAGCAGGTGTCGGGCTTCGAGGCCGAGTTCGGCATCACGCTGTTCGAACGCTCGCACTCAGGCGTTAAGGTGACGCCGGCCGGCGCACTACTGGTGGACGACGCGCGCTCGATCATGCGGCAGTCCGAGGACGCACTGCGCCGTGCCCGACGTGCGGCGGGCGACGGCGGTGCCGTGCGCCTGGGCGTGTCGATGATGTGTCCGGGGCGCCAAACGCTTTCGATGTGGACGGGCATCCACGATCTGGAGCCGTCGCTGCGATTTGAGATTGTGCCGGTAAGCGACCTCTACGACGAGCGCGAGACAGTCATGCGTAGCTTGGGCCGCGAGGTCGATGTGGTGCAGTCGAGTTTTTCTACCCCACGCTGGGGTGATGCCTGCCAAAAGCTCCGCATTGTCAACGTGCCGTTTTATATCGACCTGCCGCGCACGAGCCCGCTGGCGCGCAAGAATCGCATTTCGGTTGCCGACTTGGAGGGCATGCGTCTACGCGTACTGCGCCACGGCAACGACGCCATGGACAGCCTGCGCATCGACCTTTTGGCCGACGGCGGCGTGGACGTGATCGACGTGGATAGCTTTGACTTTGCGCTCTTTAACGA
>CATYHY010000146.1 GCA_958407085.1 uncultured Collinsella sp.
CCGACGGGCAGCGCCATGTCGGCGGCATCGACCAAAACCAAACGCGGCGGACGCTCACGCTTAACCTCGATGATGTCGTCCTCGGGCGTTTGCCCGCCGTCGATGGTGTACCAGCCAGCGATGGGCGCGTCCTCCATCTTTTTGGAGAGCACGGGGCCGGCGGCATCGTCGGCACGCAGCACGCTTCCCGCCGTGAGCACGATACCCGCAAATGGGGCTCCGTTCACACGTCCATCTACAACGCGACCCATTACTGCAACCTTCCCGTCAGATACACACCCGACACATCGCGCACGCGCTCCACCAGATCGCGAAACTTCATCAGAAACGCGACCTGCTGGGCATGCAGGCCAAAGTCGTCGTCGAACACCGAGATGCCGGCCTTGGCCGACCCGCGAAAACCGCGCTCGTCGAGCAGCGCATCGCAGGCCTCGAGCAGCGACGGCACCGCCGCCTTGTCGAGCTGGCACTCGCCAAAGGAGCGGATGGCCTCGAACTTGGTCTTGGCCTCCCCCTCCGGCAACGCGTCGACGAGCGAATAGAACACATCCACCGACACCGACAGACGCGGCTCAAAGCAGTCGAGCACGCCGGTGTGGTGGCCCACGGCGAGCGTGTAGTACAGCACGTCGCAGGCCTCCTGGGGAACGTCTTCCTCGGTCTCCACAAACTTACGCGTGAGCTCATAGAAGACCACCTGGTCGGGCGCGTGGCCCAGGCAGGGGTCGGCGACGCCCTCGGCGGCCTCGTCGCTTGCGCGCGAGGCATCGCCAAAGGAGCCGCCGAGCATACCGGGACCCGCAAAGTAACCAGAGCGGTCCGTGAGCTCCATCTAGCGACCTCCGGCCAGCACCAGATCCTGCAGCGCCGAGTACACCTCGACGCGGCGCGGATCGTCCTGCTTGTCGATGAGCAGCGCCATGGCACCGCGGATATCGCCCTTGGGCGCGCCCTCGAGCGTATCCATAAACTCATTGGCCAGGTCGCGGCCGTAACGATAGCCGCTCATGGCGCGAGCCTCGCGCTCGATGGCAACGCGCAGCTTGTACGGCACGCCGGGGTGCAGGATATCGGCCTGCTCGCCGGCGGCCTCCACCGTGGTCTCGGCATGGAGCTTTTGGTCCAGCAGACCGAGTGCCATGGCAAAGCCGTAGACGGTCTGCGCGGGGCTGGGCGGGCAGCCGGGGATGTAGACATCGACCGGCAGGATTTTGTCCGTGCCGCCCCAGACGCAGTAGTTGTCGTAGAAGATGCCACCGGTGCAGCCGCACGCGCCATAGGACACCACGATCTTGGGATCGGGTGCGGCCTCAAAGGCGCGCAGGGCCGGCATGCGCATGGCACGCGTCACGGCACCGGTGTACAGCAGCACGTCGGCGTGACGGGGCGAGGGCACGACCTTGATGCCAAAGCGCTCGACGTCGAAGACGGGCGTGATGGAACCGAAGATTTCGATCTCGCAGCCGTTGCAGCCGCCGCAGTCAACACGGTAGACGTACACCGAGCGCTTGATCTTCTTAAGAAGGGTCGCCTTGGCCTTCTCGATGCTCTCGTCGAGCTCGATCTTGGTCGGGCGGTACTGAAGCCGCTCGGGCAAAAGCGTGGGTTCGGCCATGGTTACTCCTCCTTCGTATCAAAATCCATGATGATGCCCTCGACCGGCGCAGGACCGGCGGGAATCTCGGGCGCATCGGGGTTAAGCTCGCGGTCGACATACTCCGGGTTCACGCCGTGGCCGCCCAGATACTCCATGCCGGGGCCCTGGGGCTCACCGGACGCAAGCGTCTCGTTGGCAGCCATTCCGCGCGCGTTGCCGGTCTTTACGGCCGAAGCGGCGCGCAGGGCGTCGAGCTCGCGCTTGCACTCCTGGCACATACCGACGGTACGGGCGGCCTGCTCGGCCTCCATGCCGCCGGCCTTTTGCAGCAGGCGCTTGGCGTAGTCGATCTCCTTGTGCGGGGCAAACGGCTTGCCGCAACGCGAGCAGTGCTCGAGCGTGTAGACGCTCTTGCTGGTGAGGTCGTCCTTGCTCATGACGGCCAGCTCAAACTCCTCGGTGAGCTTGATGGCCTCCATGGGGCAGGCCTCCTCACAGCGGCCGCAAAAGATGCAGCGGCCGTAGTCGATCGACCAGGTGATGGTATCGGCCGCAAGGTCGGTGTCCATGCGAATGGCATCGGCCGGGCACGCCACGCCGCAGGCACCGCAGGCGATGCAGAGCTCGGCATTGTGCTCGGGCTTGCCGCGCATGTCCTTGTTGGTGGGGAACGGCGCAAACGGGTACTTGACCGTCGCGTCGCCGGCCTTGGCGTTAACCTTCCAAAGCTTCAGCATATTAGAGCGCCTCCTCATCGAGCGGAGCGGCCATGGTGCCCTCGCCCGCAAGCGGCGACTTGTCGCGCCAGACGTTCTCGAACTGCTCCTTGTCGAGCACGTGGTCGCGCTTGGCGGCGACATCGGTCACCGTCACGCGGTCGGTGCAGGAGTAGCACGGGTCGAGCGAGCCGACGATCAGCGCCGCGTCGCCCACGGTGTTGCCGCGGAACATGTAGCGCAAGACCGGCCAGTTGCTGTACGTGGCGGCCTTGGCGCGCCAGCGGTAGCACTTCTGGTTGTTGCCGAGCATGGCCCAGTGCACGTCCTCGCCGCGCGGCGCCTCGGTGGCGCCGATGGCGTACTTGTGCGGGGTGTACTCCCAATCCGTGGTGAGGATGGGGCCCGACGGGCAGTTCTCGAGCATGGTCTCGATCATGTCGATCGAATCGTAGACCTCCTGGATGCGAACGGCGGTACGGCCGAAGGCATCGCAGGTGTCGGCCGTGGCGGCGTGCATCTTTTGAACGTCCGGATCGGCGTAGCCGTCGAAGGGATGGTCAAAGCGCACGTCGCGGGCATAGCCCGAGCCACGCATGAGCGGGCCGACCGGCGAGAAGTCGCGTGCGATCTTGCGATCCAGAATGCCGATGCCACTCGTACGCTCAATAAAGTTGGGCGTGGAGAGCAGCATGTCGACGAGTTCCTGAACCTCGGAGCGCAGCTGGTGGATGGTCGTGAGCGTGGAAAGCTTCTGCTCGGCCAAAATGTCGCGACGCACGCCGCCGATCACGTTGAGGCCGTAGGTCTTGCGGTGACCGGAGAGCTTCTCGGCCAGATCCATGGACTTCTCGCGGACGCGGAAGAACTGCTGGAAGCCGGAGTCGAAGCCCGTGTAGTGCGACGCAAGGCCAATGTTGAGCAGATGCGAGTGCAGGCGCTCGACCTCGAGCATGATGGCGCGGATGTACTGGGCGCGCGGCGGGACATGAATGCCCTGGGCGCGCTCGACGGCCTCGGCATAGGCCACCGAGTGGGCGCAGCCGCAGATGCCGCAGATGCGGTCGGCAAGGAACGTCACGGCATCATAGTTCAGGCGCGTCTCGGCGACCTTCTCCATACCGCGATGCACGTAGAACAGGCGGTAGTCGGCATCGACGATCGTCTCGCCCTCCACGAACAGGCGGAAGTGGCCGGGCTCGTCGGAGGTGATGTGCAGCGGTCCCATGGGGACGAGCGTAGTCTCCTTGCCCTTGGTGTCGGCCAGGAATTCGTAGTTTTCCATGTCGCTCGCGGGGGCGGGGCGGAAACGGTAATCCATCGAATCCTTGCGCAACGGGTACAGCCCGCTGGGCCAATCGTCGGGCAGCACCAGGCGACGACGATCGGGCAGACCCTCGGGGATCAGGCCGAACATATCGCGCAGCTCGCGCTCGCCCCACACGCAGGCGGGGACGAACGGCGTCACGGACGGGAACGTCATCTTGGCGGGATCGACCTCGGTGCGCACGGTCACCCAGCCGGGGTCCTCCCCCTCCATAGAGATGACGTAGTACACGGCGTAACGGCCGCACAGGCTGCGCTCATCGTTGCCGATGATCACGGGAATCCAGCCGTAGCGCTCGTA
>CATYHY010000147.1 GCA_958407085.1 uncultured Collinsella sp.
CGCGCATAAAGAAAGCCTCCCATTTCTCATGTCCAAGAAATGGGAGGCAGTTCAAATTCAGACGGGCTTCTGTGCTCGATATAAGGTTTACGCGGCGGGGCTGCAAGGCCCGGCGGTGTAGCTTAGCGTCGACGCTTCCAGATAATGCCGAGGATGATGACGATGATGCCGCCGATAAGGCACGCGCCAACTACTGCCAGCGTGCGGTCTCCCGTTGCGGCGAGCTTACCGCTCGTCTTCTTGGTGCTGACCTTCGTGGTCGTCGTGTCCGTCTTAGGCGAGGGCTTAGGCGTCAGGGCCGGTGTGGGCGTGGGGTCCACGGCTACGGAGCCGAAGCTGATGGTGCCGGCGAGCCCGGCCATCTTGCTCTCCCAGCCGTTCTGCCCAATCAGCGCCCTCAGCGCCGCCTCGCACGTGCCCCACTCGGTGTACTTGGTGGCGTGTGCAAAGGTGGGAAAGTCGGTCGTGTTGGTAATGATGTAGTTGTTGGTGGCGACGGTATAGGTCTTGGCGGGGTCGAGCGTGCTGCCGTCTTTGGTGAGTGTGGCACTCACAATGCGCTTGCCTTCGGGCTGCGTCCAATCAATCGTCACGTTGATGCCGCCAAAGGAGAGAACGCTGCCAGAGTCATCGCGCCACTTGTACTTGTCTTGCGCCTCCTGCTCGGTGTGACCGGCCGCCACATAAGCCTGCTGAAGCTCGTAGCTGTCGTTGCAATCGTCGCTGATTTGTAGCGAGTGCTCGAGCGCTGCGAGGAAGTCCGCGCCGGTCATGGTCCAGGTCTCCACGGTGTTGCCGTAGGGCGAGATGGCGATGACGTTGCCAGCGGTCACGTTGCCCGCCGCGATGCCGCCGCGGATGCCGCCAGCGTTTTCGATAGCGAGGTCCGCGCCCGTCAGGGCAAGATAAGAGCCGCAAATCACGTGGCCGATGGTCTGGGCCTTGGTGGTGTCGCCCTCCTTGCCGGGGCGGAAATCGGTGGTGCGCACCATTTCCCAACCATGCGTGCCTGCGGCGTCCTCGCCGTAGAAATAGTTGGTGGTGGATGTGCCGAGCACCTTGTTCGATTCGTTTTCAAAGTCCTCGTCGAGCGGCTTGATCTTGTTGCGGACGGCTTCAAGGCGGCTTTGGTAGTCGGAGCCCTTGTCGGGGTCTGTCAAAAGGTCGTTGACGTTCTTGGCGGTGTAGAGCTTCTCGTCGCTGCCGTCTGCAGGGACCGTGACCGTGTCATCGTCGGTCGTCTCGGTGCCATTCGTGTCGTATTTGTACGGAATGGAAAGCAGTCCCACCTCGGCAAAGGCACTGCCCGCCTCGACAACGTGGATTGTCTTGCCGTCGGCTCCCGTCACCTTCTCGTTAAGGTTGATGTGCTCGTGGCCTGCGATAAGGGCATCGACGCCACGGAGTCGCGTGGCAAAGGTCTTGGCGTCGAGCGTGTGCGCGATACACACAACAACATCGCAGCCCTCCCTGCGCAGCTGCTCTGCCTCGGTATTGATGGCGTTCGCGGCACTCGAGAAGCTGGTGCCCGCGACCAGGTCCGCGCGCAGCGAGGAACCTAGCGACTCATCCATGGCACCCACGACGCCGACCTTGATTTTGTAGTCGAATGTGGAGTGATCTTCGCTATCCTCCCAGGTGCGATCGAGCGTCTTCGTGATGCTCGAGCTCCATACGCCGCTCGTAGACTTCGCGTTCGCGCAGAGCATGGCGAAGGGCGTGCCGGTGGTGCTGTAGCCGGTCATGGTGCGGAGTTTGTCCGCACCGTAGCTCCAGTCGTGGTTGCCTGGCGTGGTCGCGTCGTAGCCGTCGGCGTAGAAGGTGTCCATGAGCTCGGCGATGCTCTTGCCCTCGCTCATGGTGGCGAAGGACTGTCCGTGGAAGGTGTCGCCCGCATCGAGCAAAAGATCGGGGACGCTGCTTTGGGCGCTATAGAGAACCGCCAGTCCGTCAAAGCCCACAGTGCCGGTGCCCTTGCTTGCGTTGTAGCTGTACTTGTAGCTGCCGTGGATGTCGTTGGTGTGCATGACGGCCACGGAGCCGTCAATAGCGGCGGGCAGGTTCCCCGCGAAAGCGAGGCTTGGGATGCCTGCGAGCGCGCCGGCAAACAACGCGGCGGCTAACGCAAGGCGGGGGAGTCTATTCATGGCAGTTTCCTTAGTCCTTAGCCAGAATGTCTGGTTGAATATCGGATTATCGACATAATATGCGAAAACCGCCGCAAGGGCGTCTGTCCCTTAGCGGCGGTTTTGACGTTTGCGCAGATAAAACCTGCCAAAATAAACCTGTCCCTTTTGGCAGGTTTTAGCTCAGCAGCATGCGGTCGTTGGCGAGCTCGCCGCCCGAGACCTCCTCGAACTTCTGCAGCAGGTCGGCCACGGTGAGCGACTTCTTCTCGTCGCCGGCCACGTCGTAGATCACGTGGCCTTCGTGCATCATGATCAGACGGTTGCCCAGACGGATGGCGTCGTTCATGTTGTGCGTGACCATGAGCGTGGTCAGGTGGTTCTCGTCGACGATCTCCTCGGTCAGGTTGAGCACCTTAGAGGCCGTCTTGGGGTCGAGGGCCGCCGTGTGCTCGTCGAGCAGCAGCAGGCGCGGCCTGGTGAGCGTGGCCATCAACAGGGTGAGTGCCTGGCGCTGGCCGCCCGAGAGCAGGCCGACCTTGGCGTTAAGACGCGTGTCAAGACCAAGGTCCAGGCGCTTGAGCAGCTCAACGTACTCATCTTTCTCGGCCTTGGTGACGCCCCACGAAAGGCCGCGACGCTGGCCACGGCGCTTGGCGAGGGCCAGGTTTTCGGCGATCTGCATGTCGGCAGCGGTACCGCGCATGGGATCCTGAAACACGCGGCCCAGGTACTTGGCGCGCTGCGACTCGCTCAGGCGCGAGATGTCGGTGCCGTCGAGCTCAATAACGCCCGAATCGAGCGGGTACACGCCGGCGATCATGTTGAGCAGCGTGGACTTGCCGGCGCCGTTGCCGCCGATCACGGTTACAAAGTCGCCGTCATTCAGGGTGAGGTCGACGCCGGTGAGCGCGCGCTTCTCGGTGACGGTGCCCTTGTTAAAGGTCTTCTTGACGTGCGAGAGCTTAAGCATCTGCCTCATCCCCCTTCGTGTAGGAGCTGCGGAGCTTATAGCGCTCCCAAACCACGGGTACGCACAGGGCCACAGCGACAATTACGGCGGAAAGCAGCTTCATGTCGTTGGCGTCCATGCCCAACTGCAGCACGATGGCGCGGATAAGGAAGTACACCACGGAGCCAAAGACGGCGGAGGCAAGACGGACGCTAAACTGCGTGAGACCGCCGGGCAGCAGGCGGCCGAGCACCTCACCGATAACAATGGCGGCAAGACCGATAACGATGGCACCGGTGCCCATACCAATGTCGGCGTACTTTTGGCTCTGGCAGATGAGCGCGCCCGAAAGCCCGATGAGGGCGTTGGAGAGCACGAGGGCGATCATCTTGGTGGAGTTGGTGTTAACGCCCAGGGCGCGGATCATGTACTCGTTGTTGCCGGTGGCGCGCAGCGCCGAGCCGATCTCGGTGCCAAAGAACCAATACAGGATGGCAACGATAGCCACGGCGAGCAGGATGCCCAAGATGATGGCAACGGTGGACTGCGGCAGACCGGTCATATTGCTGACGGCCGAAAACACGGTGCCCTTGGCAAGAATGGGCGTATTGGACTTGCCCATGATGCGCAGGTTGATGGACCACAGGCTGATCTGGGTGAGGATTCCGGCGAGGATCGCGGGAATCTCAAAGACGGTGGTCAAAATGCCCGTGACGGCGCCCGCGATGGCGCCGGCGCACATGCCGGCCAGCACGGCGAGCAGCGGGTCGACGTTGTTATTGACGATGAGCACAGCGCAGACGCAGCCGCCGAGGGCAAAGCTGCCGTCGCAGGTCATATCGGGGATGTCGAGCA
>CATYHY010000148.1 GCA_958407085.1 uncultured Collinsella sp.
AAACGGCACGTGGCACTTCCACTACATGCAGTATCGCGTAATGGATGCCACCGGAAAATACGTGCTTTGCGACTGCACAGGTTACCGCTTGGACGGCACCGATACCGAGCCCAGCATGTATGTGGGCACTATCATCAACCGAAGCTTGGCAGATACGACCGACTCGGTAACGGGCCTGGGCGATGTCCACGCGCTGGTCAACGCTATTGGAGAGATGCGCCGCGTGGCGCGCGAGGCAGGCTTTATTGCCATTAAGGTCGACGATATCGCCGAAGTCAATGCCCGCTTTGGATTCGATGCAGGCGACCGCGTGCTCGCCGAAAGTGCCGCCTGCCTCATGGATTGTTCGCGCGGCAAGGGTCGCCTGTTCCGCTCGACGGGACCAATGTTCGTGGCGCTTTTCGATGAGCTCGGCCCCGAGGCAATCGACGAGCTCGCAAACGAAATCGAACGATTCCTGGGTTCTCCCGTGCTCATCGGCTCGCTTGAATATCAGCCGCCCATTCGCGTGGCCACGCTCCATCTGAACAGCGTTGACCGACAGCCCGTTTCCATTTTGAACGAGCTCAAAGCGTTGCTCGGTAAAGCCGTGCAGGTTCCAGGTACCAAACTGGATTAGCACCGCGCCCGCACCGCCTCCCCCATCGTGCGATAATCCTCTGCAGAAGTCACCAACAGCAGAGGGAGTTTGTGATGAAGGTTCTTTTGGTCAATGGCAGTCCCAAGGCAAACGGCAACACCGCCCGCGCACTCGCCGAAGTCGCCGAGCAACTCAACGCCGAGGGTATCGATACCGAGGTGTTCCAGCTGGGCGCCAAGCCCATTCGCGACTGCATTGGCTGTGGCCAGTGCGGCAAGCTCGATTGCCGCTGCACCTTTGACGACGACGTGGTGAACGAGCTGATCGCTGCCGCCGAGCAGGCAGATGGCTTTGTCTTTGGCTCCCCCGTCTACTATGCGCATCCCAGCGGACGCATCCTCTCGGCTCTCGACCGCGCATTCTATGCTGGCAGCAAGGCCTTTGCGCACAAGCCGGGTGCCGCGGTCGCCGTCGCCCGCCGTGGCGGCACGTCGACCACCTTCGATGTACTCAACAAGTACTTCACTATCAACCAGATGCCCGTGGTGGCCTCCACGTACTGGAACAACGTCTTTGGTGCCATGCCGGGCGAGGCCACCCAGGACGCCGAGGGCCTGGCCACCATGCGAAACATCGGCAAAAACATGGCCTGGCTCCTGCGCTGTATCGAGGCAGGACAGGCCGCCGGTATCAACGCACCCGAGGCAGATCGAGCAACGACCAACTTCATTCGATAGAGCGGCGGAGCATGAATATCCAGATTTTTGGAACCAAAAAGTCTTTCGATACCAAGAAGGCCCAGCGCTATTTTAAGGAGCGCCGCATTAAGGTGCAGTTTATTGACCTTAGGGAAAAGGAGATGAGCAAGGGCGAGCTCACGAGCGTGATGCAGGCGGTCGGCGGCATCGACAAGCTGCTCAACCCCAAGGCCAAGGACGAGGAGACGCTCGCGCTCATCCAGCACCTTACCCCTAGCCAGCGCTTCGACAAACTGCTCGAAAACCAGCAGGTTCTAGCCGAACCCATCGTGCGCAACGGCAAAAAGGCCACCGTCGGTTATTGCCCCGATGTATGGGGAGCCTGGGAGTAGCCTGTGTTATTTGCCGGCGCGTGGGTATAAGAGCAGGCGTTTGGCATAAGATTCAACTGTAAGCCATGTCTAACAAAGGAGGGCACATGCCCAACAAACCCGTGAAGATCATCATGCTTACCGGATACCTCGGTGCCGGCAAGACCACGCTGCTCAACCACATCCTCGCTAACGACGGCGGCATCCGCGCCGCCGTGATCGTCAACGATATCGGCGAGATCAATGTCGACGCCAGTCTTATCGCCGACGGCGGCCTTTCCGAGACCGACGACCTCATCCCGCTCACCAACGGCTGCATCTGCTGCACGCTTTCGGACGACCTGGCCAACCAGCTGCAGGGCATTGCCGATTCGGGCAAGTTCGACTACATCATCATCGAGGCATCGGGTATTTGCGAGCCTATCCCCATCGCCTACACCATCTCGAGCTTCTGCGACGAGGCCAAGGTGGGCGGCGAGCCCAAGCTCGCGCTCGACAACATCGTGGCCGTGGTCGACTGCGCCCGCATGTACGACGAGTTCAACGGCGGTCGCGACCTACTGGCCGAGGATATCGACGAGGACGACATCGAAAGCCTGCTCATCCAGCAGATCGAGTTCTGCTCCACGCTGGTCCTCAACAAGACCGATACCGTGACCCCCGAGCAGATCGCCGAGCTCAAGGCCATCGTGCGCAGCCTGCAGAAGGACGCCGTGATCGTCGAGGCCCAAAACGGCGAGGTCCCCATGGAGGAGCTGCTCGATACCGACCGCTTCGACTTTATGCGCGCCTACAACTCCGCCGCCTGGATCGAGGCCATGGAGCATCCCGAGGAGCACGACGACCCCGAGGTGCTCGAGTACGACATCGAGACCTTTGTGTACTCGCGCCGCAAGCCGTTTGACCTGCAGAAGTTCACCGATTTTGTTGAGCAGGAGTGGCCCGACGAGGTCATTCGCGTCAAGGGTCCGCTGTGGCAGACCGGCGATCCGGACATGTGCTACATGTTTGAGCAGGCCGGCCACCAGATGCGCCTGATGGAGAACGGCCTGTTCGTCGACTCGGCGCCCGAAGGCGAGAAGCAGAAGATCATCGACGAGAACCCCGAGATCATGCAGATTTGGGACGACGAGACGGGCGACCGCATGACGAGCCTGTGCATCATCGGCCGTCACATGGACAAGGACGCGCTCATCGCCTCCCTCGATGCCTGCCTGACCGACTGGCACCGCGCCTAGGTTTATCCAAGCGGGCATTTTTCCGCCTATGTAACTGCCAAACCACCACGAAGGTGCCCTTCGTGGTGGTTTTTCGTTCTGAGCCAAGGAGATTCATGTTCAACATTGTGCTGTATGCGCCCGAGATTCCGGCCAATACGGGCAATATCGGCCGCACCTGCGTGGTTACCGGCACCCGCCTGCATCTGGTGGAGCCGCTGGGGTTTTCGCTCGACGACAAGACGGTACGTCGCGCCGGCCTGGGCTACTGGCAAAACTTGGACGTGACGACCTATGCCGGCTGGGAGGACTTCCTTGCGCGCAATGACCTCTCCCCTGCCGACGAACGCCTGCATCTGCTGACCAAAAAGGCACGCCGCACCTATGCGCAGAGTACCTACCGCGATGGCGACTACTTGGTCTTTGGCAGCGAGAGCTCGGGCATTCCCGAGCCACTGCTTGCCGCGGCGCCCGAGCGTTGCGAGCGTATCCCCATGCTGCGCGATTGTGACTCACTCGATAACGCCGAGGCTTGGGAAGCTCACGAGGAATCGCTGGGGCATACCGAGGACAGCCACGAGGCCATCCTTCAACAGGACATCTGCGGCAACTTCGTCAACCCGGACGACTACCGCATCAGCGCACTCAACCTCTCCAACAGCGCCGCCATCGTCCTCTACGAGGCTCTGCGCCAAACAGGCTTTCCGGGAATGTGACAAAGGAACTTTCCCTTTGTTACATTCAAGCGCCACGCCGATGGCACGCACGCCTAATTGATGCTCTAGATAAAGAGCCCTCATTTTTAATCAGAATTAACTAAAGTAAAATGAAGTTAAACAGCGGTGTGAAAGGAGAGCCTTGTGAAATACCTCGAAAACCCGTTTACCCCTAGTTTTGGTGAGGTTCCTGCCCATCTCGCTGGCAGACAACAGATTATTCGGGATTTGGACCGTGCCTTCTTGAGCCAGCGCAGGCGCCCAGAATTGACCTCGATCTTCTCGGGCGCGCGTGGAACCGGTAAAACCGCTCTCATGTCGTCGCTCGCGACAAGGGCGG
>CATYHY010000149.1 GCA_958407085.1 uncultured Collinsella sp.
GCCGAAGCAGCGCGAAAGGCGTTGACTGTCGAGTCGGAGCTCACATCAGTGGGATCGAGGACCTCGGCCGTAATGGTGTAATCGCCCGCGGCAAACTGATCCTTGGCGCTTTGGTTCGATGAACTTGCGTCATTGGCGGCAAAACTCACCGTATCGCCGAGCTTTTTGCCCGAAGCCTTCAGGAACTTCGAAGTCACCGCAACCTCATCGGCGCTCTCGGGCAAATCGCCGCTCACCAGCACCGGCTGATCGATGTTCTCCTTGGAGAGACTCTGCACGACCACGCGCTCGCGCGTTGTGCCCACGGCGGTGTAGGCGGTCTCGGTGTAGATACCCTCGGCCGTCTCGACGCCGTCGACCTCTTGAATGGCCGCGAGATCGTCGCGCGTAAGGCCATAGGTCGACTGCACGTTAATGTCATAGACATTCTGCTGGTCAAAATAGGCGTCGACCGAATCGCGCAGGTCCTCGCAGCCCGCCTTAAGGCCGCACATCACGCTCACGCCGAGCGCGGTGATGACCACGATGGACAAAAAGCGCTTAAGACTGCCTCGGATTGTGCGGTAGATGCCGCGGCGAAAAACCGTCGGCACCATATCGTTTGAGCTTTGAGCGGTACGGTAGGTCGTAAAATCCTGCTCGCGCTCCGTATTCTGCGCGTCGTGGCGTAGGCTGTTTTGGCGATCTTGGTCCATGGGCGCTACCACTCGATCGTCTCGATAGGCACGGGATTTTGCTGGACCGTCTCGCTCTCCACGCGGCCGCTCCTAAAGCGGATCAGACGATCGGCCATGGGCGCCAGCGCGGAGTTGTGGGTGATGATGATGACCGTAATGCCCTGCTTGCGGCAAGTGTCCTGCAGCAGCTGCAAGATCTGCTTGCCGGTTTTATAGTCAAGTGCGCCCGTGGGCTCGTCGCACAAAAGCAGCTTGGGGTTCTTTGCCAGCGCGCGGGCAATGGACACGCGCTGCTGCTCGCCGCCCGAAAGCTGTGCCGGAAAGTTGCCCAGGCGCTCGCCCAGGCCAACCTGGCGAAGCGTCTGTTCGGCATCGAGCGAATCGGGGCAGATCTGAGCTGCAAGCTCGACATTTTCGAGCGCCGTCAGGTTGGGGACCAGATTGTAGAACTGGAAGACAAAGCCGACGTCGGCACGGCGGTATTCCACGAGCTGCGCCTCGTTGGCGGAGCTCACGTCGCGCCCGTCCACCGTCACGGTGCCGGAGGTAACCGTGTCCATGCCGCCCAGGATGTTGAGCGCCGTGGTCTTGCCGGCACCCGAGGCGCCCAGGATAATGGCGAGCTCACCGCGCTCAACGGTAAAGCTCGCGCCGTCGAGCGCGTGAATGCGGGCATCGCCCTCTCCGTACGCCTTGATGACGTCTTTGAATTCGATATAAGCCATCGATTAATTCCCATCTGGTCGGATAACTCTTTAGTATTACCCATTTCACGCCGACCAAAAAGGGACAGGTTCATTTTGGCAGGTTTTATATGGGGAAACGGGGAGCGCAGGCAAGCGCCGGGAAGGCAGAGAAATCATCGACGGGGTCAGGCGGACCGCCAAACACAACGCACGCATCTCTATCTGTCAGCAAAATCATTCGAACAGCTGTTCGTTTCTATGATATGATTCCGTTATCTAAGCAGGCCAATACGCAGAAAGGCGGCCAACATGGCGTTCGACTTTAAGAAGGAATGCAAGGAGCTCTACAAACCTGCAAGCAAGCCGAGCATCGTAACTGTCCCGCCTATGAGCTACGTTGCCGTTCGCGGAAAGGGCGACCCAAATACCGAAGGTGGCGAGTATCAAAACGCCCTGCCGCTGCTTTACGGCATCGCCTATACCGTCAAGATGTCGAAGAAAGGCTCAAGGAGTATCAAGGGCTATTTCGACTTTGTGGTACCGCCGCTCGAGGGTTTCTGGTGGCAAGACTCCCCGAGCGGCGACATCGATTATGTACGCAAGGACGATTTCAACTTTATCTCGTGCATTCGCCTGCCCGATTTCGTCACCCGAGATGACTTTGACTGGGCAGTCGCGGAAGCCACGACCAAAAAGAAACTTGACTTTTCTGCCGTCGAGCTGCTTAAAGTTGACGAGGGCCTCTGCGTTCAATGCATGCACACCGGGCCCTACGACAACGAACCGGCGACCGTAGGCGCTATGAATGAATACACGACCGAGCAGGGCTATGTCCCCGACTTCTCAGACACCCGTTTCCATCACGAAATCTATCTCTCCGATCCACGCAAATGTGCACCGGAGAAACTTAAGACTGTGGTTCGTCATCCTATCAAGCGCGCTGAATAGCGTGGAGCGTCATCTCACGCGCTAGGTTTTAAGCCGGCCAACCAGCCGCCTCCTAGGCCGTCCGGTAATTATCTTGACGCGGCCCGTCGCATCTTATAAGTTTGTTTTGCTAAAGCTGGAAAGCCTCTCAACGATGCGCAACTCCAGCTCTTTTTCTATCAAGAGGCTTAAATGAAATACCGGAAGTCGCGGATATCCATCAACGAATAAATAGCACTATTGACAGAATACAGGGGTCTTAAGTGCTCTGATCAAAGCGAACTCGAGCGAGCTTTGGTCGAAGTCGGCCACTACAGACTGTCGGCCTACTGGTTTCCCTACAAAACCAAATGCAAGTCCGGGATTACCATCTTTCGCGAAGGCACAACATTCGAAACCATCATCTACACGTATGAATTTGACCGAGCCCTCCGGCAGTTAATGTTTGATGCGGTCGGCAGAATTGAGATCTACCTCAAAAGCAGAATTGCCTATCTTGCCTCTGAGGAACGCGGGCCTTTCTGTTACCCAGATGTCGCCATAACGAGGCTCAACTCGGCATGCCCGTCGAGCTCTGCGCCGCACTGGGCTACGCAGCCGTCTTTGGCAGCGCCACCAATACGCTGCTCGCACCCATCCTGATTGGCTGCGAAGTCTTCGGTTTCGGTAATCTGCCGGCATTCTTCATCGTCTGCGTCGCGGCTTACCTGTTCAACATGGATAAGTCGATCTATGCCCTGCAGAAGCGGGCGTAGAAAGATGTCCAAGCAAGTGATCTCAACCGGAAACGGCATTCCACTCTAAGGCTGTATTCCGGGACACGGTTTCCGTTTGGGACGCCATTCGGAAAGCGCATCCCGTTCTTTCACGGCGTCTTGGCTATGCAAAGTGCTCGAACGTTATTCCTCGTACGCGCCCTCGAGCCGAAGCAGCCACTCCTTGCGGTCAAGCCCGCCGGCATATCCGTTAAGCGAGCCGTCGGCGGCAACCACGCGATGGCACGGCACAATGATCGAAATAGGATTCCGCGCGACCGCGGCCCCCACGGCACGGGGAGACACAACAGGTGCTTCGTTTCCCGGTACACGATGTCGAGCCGCAACACGCTGGGCGATCTCACCATACGTAGCGACCTCGCCACGCGGGATAGAAAGCAGCTCAAACCAAACCTCGCGCTGAAACGCCGTGCCAATCATATGCAACGGCGGCGTAAACCGAGGCTCCTGCCCCGCAAAATAAGCATTCAGCCAAGCCCAAGAACGCTCAAGCACCGAAGAAGCCGCGCCATTTGCTGGACTTACCGAAGACATCCCACCGGTACCAGAAACCGCATCGGCACCTACGACATACTCCGCATCCTCTTTGAGCAGCGTAGAGCCAAAGTGCTCCTGACCCTCAAACCAAAGCCCCGTCAAACCGCGGCCATCAGCGGCAAGCAAGATTTCGCCCAAAGGCGAAGCAAACGTCGTCGTGACCACCAGCGGCTCCTTTCAAAACTCCGCAACATAATACCGCGAATTGTGCAGACAACCCCGCAGATACGTCTGGGCGGGCTCGCAATTGCTTAAGCGAGGCTGTTTTCCCCAATCAAGCGAAGAAGACGCGGGGCATCGACGCCAGAGCGG